>NZ_JAVGJT010000032.1:0-74071 GCF_040948865.1 Pseudoxanthomonas sp. UTMC 1351
AGGCCGGGGCCCAGCGACTTTGCCATCTGGAGTGCGAGGCACTGGGTCCCGGCCTGCGCCGGGACGACGATGAATATTGATTCTGGTCGCTACTCGGGGAAATCCCGGCTGAACTGTCACGTATTTGTCATCGTTTTGAGGTAGCGGCACTCGCCAGGCTACCGCTATGGTGCGCGACCGTTTGCTCCCCATTGTTGCCCGCCATGCTGCGCCTGCTCGCGCTGGCCTGCGTCTGCTTGTCGCTGGCCGGCTTCACCTTTACCTCTACCCAACTGCCCTCTCTGTCGCTGAGCGATCGCCTGGCCGCGCCCGGCGGAGTGTCGCCGTTGCTGCCGCTCGCGCGAATCGATGCACTGTTGACCCGGTTGCCGCATCACGATGGCTTCGTCACCACCGCTGGCGGCGTGCGCCTGTATTGGCGCGCGTTCGATCCGGGCGATTACGGAATGCGCTACCGCTACGATGGCGGAACCGCCGACAACCGCATGGATTTCGATCTCGACGTCACCGCACCTAAGTCGCCGCAGGTGGTCGCGCCGCGCGGCACCGTGGTGCTGCTGCACGGCTGGATGATGGATAGCGGTTCGCTGCTGCCATGGGCGTTGGAACTGGCGCAGGCCGGCTACCGCACCATCGGCATCGACTTGCGCAACCACGGACGTTCTGGACCGGCGCCGTCCGGCTACGGCACTCGCGAAGGCGAGGATGTGGTCGCGGTATTGCGTGAGCTACGCACGCGCGGCGAAATCACCGGTCCGCTGCATGTCATGGGTGTGTCCTATGGCGCGGCAACCGCGATCTTCGCGGCGCGCGACCTGGGCGTGCAGGCCGGCGGCGTGGTGGCGATGGAATCATTCGACAACGCCGGTAGCGCGATCCGCGACATGGTCCCGCACATGCTGTCGCGGCCACCGGAACGCTGGAGCGATTGGCTGGCCTTGCCATTGGCGCGCTGGCAATACGACGGTAAATCATTGGACACGGCTATTGCCGATGCCGACCGCAAGCTCGGGTTGGATCTGGATCGCATTGACGTAGGTGCCGCGCTGGCGCAGGCGCCTGCTTGCGTGCTGCTGATCCATGGCCGCGACGACCAACACATCCCGGTCGCACATGGTCGTCTTCTGGCAGCAGCGGCTCCACGCGCGCGCTATCTGGAAATCGCCGGTGAAGATCATTTGAGTTTGCCGATGCGGCTGGATCGATTGGCACCCACGGTAGTCGATTGGTTCGAGCGCACGCCGGCGGCGAGCAAAGATTGTCCACAGCCGTTGCTGCCGGGTTAGTCGCGCCGGGATTGTCTTTCGTAGAGCGGAGCTGCGCCCGTGATAGTACCGAGTCGGTAGCAATGGGGCCGTCGCAACGGCAGGCGATAGCGAATAGTTATTTAAGGGCGCCTCGTAGAGCCGATATCCTGTATTGACCGTCAAACCGTGATGGCGGCAGTGTCGACACAACATCCTTGTGGGAGCGACGTGAGTCGCGACGTTGATGTTTCCGGTCGCGACTTACGTCGCTCCCACAAAGACTTCGTCCATTCTTTCGTAGAGCGGAGCTTGTTTAAATCCCCTTGGGGGGCTCCGCTTCTCTAGATTTTTTTCGCTCCGGGCCGAAGAGCAGCCGGGCAAGCTCGGCTCTACGAGAAGCGCAGGTCACCGTCCGTTCAAATGCCGTTCGCTCCACGTAAAGCGGAGCTTGCTCCGCTGCTCTAGATTTTTTCACTCCGGATCGAAGAGCAGCCGAGCAAGCTTGGCTCTACGAGAAGCGCAGGCCACCGTCCGTTCAAATGCCGTTCGCTCCACGTAGAGCGGAGCTTGCTCCGCTGCTCTAGATTTTTTCACTCCGGATCGAAGAGCAGCCGAGCAAGCTCGGCTCTACCAAAGCATCCTACGAAGCTAATCCAACCATCCCTTCGCGACAGCCGCAACAACATCATCCTCAGTATCCAAATCATGCTGCAATTCCGGCGCTGTCATCATCGCCAAACCATCGCGCGGAAATGCATTAAGGATCTCGCCCAGACCGTGGTCGCCACGCAAACTGTAGGCCGTGCGCAGAACCGGCGCGGAGACCACGACGGGGATGCCGATCCGCTCGCCATGGAGAGTGGCCGCACAACCGGAAGGCGTTTTTTGCGCGATATCCAGCAAGTCCTGCAGATGCGAGATAGCCAACGCAGGTTGATCGCAAGACAAAATCAGCGTCGGTCCCGTGTGACGCGCCAACGCGGAAGCGGCCACGCGCAAGCTACTGCCCAGCCCGCCTTGCCAGTGGGTGTTGATCAGCAATTCGATGGGCAGGTCGTGCACGGCAGCACCCACTTCGTCAGCGTAGCCGCCGCATACCACCAGCAAGCGATCAGGTGCGGTCTCCATCGCCAGGCGCGCGGTGCGATGCACCAGCGTTTCGCCATCGCGCAGAAGCAACTGCTTGGGCCGGCCCAGGCGGCGACTACCACCCGCGGCCAGCACGATGACGGCATGCGGCTTCATGCTTCGAGTCCGTTGCGCCAGGCTTGCAGCTGCGCGGCGATGCTCAACGCAATCGCTTCCGGTCCATAGCCACCCAGGTCCAGCCCGACCGGCGAACGCAGGCGCGACAACAATTGCGTATGCGCGGACGGTGGCAACAAACGGAACAGATCCTCGCGGCGACGGTTTGGACCCAGCAGCCCGATAAAGGGAATAGCGGTATCGGCCAGCATCGCCAACGCCTCGCGATCCAGTTCGAAGTGATGGTGCATCACCAGCGCCGCATCGAAACGGCCAGCGGCCACTATCTTCGCGGCCGATGAAGGTGTCGCTTCAGTGGTGTCGTCTGCCATTTCCCGCACCGGCAACCAGCGCGAGCGCCGTTCGACCAGATGAGTTATCCAGCCGGACTGGCGCAGCAACGGCAATAGCGCCGGCGTCTCCGGCCCACCACCGAACACCGCCACGGCGGGCGGTGGCGCAATCGACACCTGCATCGTTGCCGTCATTGGCCAGGGCGGCTGTGCCGCTGTAAGCCGCCAGTGCTGGCGATGTTCGCCGACGCTAGCGGTCAGCGCACCATCGGCCTGCAGTTGCAGCACTAGCGCGCCCTGGCGCTGCCGCCACGCTTGCACCAGTGCGGGCCAGCCGGGCAACAGACGCAGCGGTATCAATGCGATATGCAGACGGCCGCGGCATCCCAGCGCGGAGCCGGAAAGCAGGTCTTCGTCATCGCGGGTATCGATGTCCATCCACGTCAGCTGCGCATCGCGGTCGGCCGCGGCGGCGCGCTCGGCGATCTCCGGTTCCAGGCAACCGCCGCTGAGCCAACCCCACTGTCGCTGCGCCTCGCCGAACAATGCCATGCCGCCGGCACGTACGTAGGTGGAGCCTTCGGTATCGACCACCAGCGCGAGCACCGCCGACTGTGCGGTCGCGGCATGGGCGGATTGTTCAAGGATGCGGGCGGTGCTGGACATGCGCGTCACGATGGCCCAGGCCAGGGTGGATTGGCAACCGCGAAACTACTGAGTTCCCGGGCATCCACCGCCCTCCTTCGCGATCAGGCAAACATCCAGCAGGATCAGGCAATCGCCAAAGGGCGGCAGGGAGTAATGTCAGCTGGCCCTATTGATTCGGAACAGCCCGAATCAATCTCCACCCTTTCCTCCCCCGAGAAGCAGGGGAGGAAAAAGAGAGGCACTCGATGTTCGAGTGCCGCATACCCAAGCCATCGCCAGGGAATTCCCATGAAGCTGCAAGTCAACGGTGCCGATCACGAAGTAGAAGCTGCGCCCGATATGCCGCTGCTGTGGGTTCTGCGGGACCTGATGGGGCTGACCGGCACCAAGTTCGGTTGCGGCACCGCCCAATGCGGCGCCTGTACCGTGCATATCGATGGTGCCCCCCTGCGCTCCTGCGTCACGCCAGTAGCCGCGGTTGCCGGCAAGAACATCACTACGATCGAAGGTTTGTCCGCTGACGGCACGCACCCGGTGCAGCAGGCGTGGACCGAACTGGATGTCGTGCAATGCGGCTACTGCCAATCCGGGCAGATCATGTCCGCCGTTGCGCTGCTGGCCAAGGTGCCCACGCCCACCGATACCGATATCGACCAAGCGATGTCCGGCAACATCTGCCGTTGCGGCACGTACCCGCGCATCCGCGCGGCGGTGCATCGCGCCGCCACGCTGGCCAAAGGTTGACGTCTCGAAAGCAGTCAGCTTCCGCTTGCATCCTGTAGTCGAACAGCAGGTTCCTCACGACGTTCGTAACGCCATTGCCGGAGATTCTTGTGAACGCTGTGACCAATAATTCCCGCCGTAATTTTTTGAAAGCCGGTGCCGTCATCGGCGGCGGCCTGGTAGTCGCTTTCGTGGTGCCCGGCGCGCGCCGCTTCGCCCATGCGCAAACGCCCGCCGCTGCTGCTGCGTTCGCGCCCAATGCATTCCTGCGGATCGGCAGCGACGACAACGTGACGGTATTGCTGGCGCACTCGGAAATGGGCCAGGGCATCTGGACCACGCTGCCGATGCTGATCGCCGAAGAACTGGACGCCGACTGGACCAAAATCAAGGTGGAACACGGCGCCGCATCGCCCGCCTATGCCCACGCGGTGTTCGGCATGCAGATGACCGGCGGATCCAGCACGACCTGGTCTGAGTTCGATCGCTACCGCCAGGCCGGCGCCGCGGCGCGCGCGCTGCTGATGCAGGCAGCGGCTGATCGTTTGAAAGTACCCGTAGCAGAGCTGCGCACCGAGAACGGTGAAGTGATCGCCGGCAACCAGCGCCTGCGTTACGGCGACCTGGCCGACGCGGCGGGAAAGCTGACGCCGCCGGATCCCAAGTCGCTGACGCTTAAAGATCCGAAAGACTGGAAATTCATCGGCAAGAGCACCAAGCGTCTGGATACGCCGGAGAAAATCACCGGGCGCGCGAAGTTCGGCATGGATGTCCAGTTCGAGGGTCTGCTGACCGCCGTGGTGGCGCGGCCGCCTGTATTCGGCGGCAAAGTCGCTTCGTTCGACGACAGCGCGGCCAAGGCTATTCCCGGCGTGCGCCAGGTGGTGCAGGTGCCCAGCGGAGTAGCGGTTGTCGCGGATCATTATTGGGCGGCCAAGCTGGGCCGCGATGCATTGAAAGTGGAGTGGGATCTGGGGCCGAACGCCGGCCTGGACACCACCGAATTGCGCCAGCAATTCGCCGCGTTGGCGCGCACGCCTGGCGCCGTGGCCACACAGGCCGGCGATGCCGCAGCGGCAATGGGCAAGGCGGCCAAGGTGGTGGAGGCCGAGTACAGCGTTCCTTATCTGGCGCATGCGCCGATGGAACCGCTGAACTGCACCGTGAAGATTTCACCCGACGGCTGCGACATCTGGACCGGCACGCAATTCCAGACGGTCGATCAGCAGGTCGCGGTCGGCATCACGGGATTGAAGCCGGAACAAGTGCGCATCCACACGACGTTCCTGGGCGGCGCCTTTGGCCGGCGCGCCACGCCCACGGCGGATTCCGTTACCGAGGCTGTGCACGTGGCGAAGGCGGCGAACGCGCCCGTCAAGACGGTCTGGTCGCGCGAGGACGATGTGCGCGGCGGCTTTTACCGGCCGGCCTACGTGCAACGCGCGAAGGTCGGGCTGGATGGCAACGGCATGCCGGTCGCCTGGCAACAGGTGATGGTGGGCCAGTCGATCATCACCGGTACGCCGTTCGAATCGGCAATGTTGAAAGATGGCGTTGACGCTACGTCGGTCGAAGGCGTCGCCGATTCGCCCTATATCTCGGGCACAGCGGCGCATCGCGTCGATCTGCATTCGCCACAGACCGGTATTCCGGTGCTGTGGTGGCGTTCGGTCGGACACAGCTACAACGGCTTCGTCATGGAGAGCCTGGTGGACGAGCTGGCGCACGCCGCCGGCAAGGATCCGGTGGAATACCGTCGCCTGCTGCTGAAGGATCACCCACGTCATCTGGCGGCCTTGAATCTGGCCGCGGAGAAATTCGGTTGGGGCAAACCCGCGGCACAGGGCCGCGGGCATGGCATCGCTGTGCACGAGTCCTTTGGCAGCTTCGTCGCGCAGGCGGCGGAAATATCCGTGGAGCGCGCCGCCGACGGTAGCAACGCCATTCGCGTGCATCGCGTGGTCTGCGCGATCGACTGCGGACCGGTGGTCAATCCGGACAACGTCACGGCGCAGATGGAAAGCGGTATCGCGTTTGGATTAGGTGCGGCGCTGCACAGCAAACTGACGTTCCTGGCAGGCCGTGTGCAGGAATCCAATTACCACGACTATCAAGTGCTGCGGCTCAACGAGATGCCAGTGGTCGAAGTGCACATCGTGCCCAGCACCGAGAAGATGGGCGGGGTGGGAGAGCCGGGCACACCACCGATAGCCCCTGCCGTCGCCAATGCGGTGTTCGCGTTGACCGGACAGCGTCTGCGCGACTTGCCGCTGCGCTTATCCGCCACCACGACGGAGGCTTGAGGAATGTCCATGCGAATCGCCGCAATCCCATTGATGGCACTGGCCGTCCTGACGCTCGCCGCCTGCGGGCAGCGCGTCAGTCCTGAGCAGCAAGCAGAAGCAGTGCGCGCCTTCGCCACGGTGGAGAAGGTCTTCCAGCACCCGCGCTGCAGCAACTGCCACATCCCGGGCGATCAACCGCTGCAGTTCGACAGCCAGACGCCGCACATGATGAATGTCGTCCGTGGCCCCGAAGGCAAAGGTGCGCCCGGCCTGCCCTGCTCCACTTGCCATGGCGAAGCCAATCTTCCCGCCAGCTACGGCCCGCATGCACCGCCCGGCGCGCCGCATTGGGCGCTACCGCCGCCGGATCAGAAGATGGCCTGGATCGGCGTACCCGCCTCCGAGCTATGCGCGATGATCAAGGACAAAAAGCAAAACGGTGATCGCGACCTGGAAGCGATGCTCCAGCACGTTGCCGAGGACAAACTGGTTTTGTGGGGCTGGCAACCTGGCGGCAACCGCGCACCGGTATCGGTACCTCACGACGAATTCGTCGCCGCGTTCAAAGCTTGGTCCGATGCCGGCGCGCCCTGTCCGGAGCGTGAGGTTGCCAAGGCGGGCGCCTCACGGTAAGCCGATGACCGTCAAACCATGTAGGAGCGCCGTCTCGGCGCGAGCTCTTTAGCTTCTATAGCGATCTGACGGGAGGAGCTCGCGGCGAGACGCCGCTCCTACAGGGAGTATCCCGTCTCTCATGGCAGCAGCGTCGACATAGCGTCCATGTGGGAGCGACGGCTTTCAACAGCCGAATGGCTGGTCAAGTCGCGACGTTGATGTTTCCGGTCGCGACTCACCGGTGGTGGCATGCCACCACCACTCCCACAAGGAGTCTATCCGTGGTTTTGTAGAGCCGAGCTTGCTCGGCTGCTCTCCGGCCCGTGTGCATAATGCTCAAAAAGCAGCGGAGCAAGCTCCGCTCTACGTAGAGCCACCACCGGAACGATGTACTACGCGCCTTCAGCCACCGGCACCGCAGGCCTACGCCGCGAGCGCCACAATCCGTCGCTGGCGAACACCAACAAGCCTACCCAAATCGCTGCAAATCCAATGGCCTGATCCGCGCCAAAATCTTCCTTGAAAACGAACACGCCAATCAGGAACTGGATGCTGGGCGCGATGTACTGCAACAGCCCGACCACCGACAACGGAATGCGCCGCACGCCATAGGCGAACCCGATCAACGGCACCGCCGTCACCACGCCGCCGAAGATCAGCAGCAGGCCACTCCACATGCCGCCGTGCAAAAACCCGCCACCGTGGCCCATCTCTGCCCACACCACATAAGCCAATGCGGGCAGGAACAGATAGACGCTTTCCACGCCCAATCCCGCCACTGCGTCCACCGAAATTATCTTGCGCAGAAGACCATACATGGCGAACGAAAACGCCAGGCCCAACGCGATCCATGGCGGCGAACCGGACTGCACGGTCAGCCAGCCGACACCCAATAACGCGAACGCCACCGCCACCCATTGCGCCGCGTTCAAGCGTTCGCGCAACAGCACCACGCCCATCAGCACGTTGATCAGCGGATTGATGAAGTAGCCCAGGCTGGTTTCCACCACATGGCCGGCATTCACCGCCCAGATGTACAGGCCCCAATTGAATGCAATGAACACGCTGCTGAGCGCCAACGTCGCCAGCGCGCGTGGCTGTTCGCGAATGGTCCGCCACCAGCCAAGTCCATTCCTCAACACCAGCCAGCCCACCACCAGCAAACCGCTCCAGACGATGCGATGCGCGATGATCTGGAATGACGGTACGGCTTTCAGCAGGTACCAGTACAACGGCACCACGCCCCACAACAGGAACGTCAGCGAGGTGACGATCAGACCTTTGCGGTCGATAGCCGCGGCGTTCATCAGCTGCGCTTCGCCTTGGCCAGCGTGATGATCACCACGCCCAGCAGGATCACGGCCATCGCGCCCAGGTCATGTGCGCTGAAGGTTTCATTGGCCAGCCAAGCGCCAAGCGCGACCGCGATGACCGGATTGACGTAAGCGTAGCTGCTCGCCAGTACCGGACGCGCGTTCTGCAGCAACCAGACGTAGGAACTGAACGCGATGATGGAACCAAACACCGCGAGATAACCGATGGCCGCAGCGCCCTTCATAGTCCACTCGCCGTCGAAACGCTCACCCACGAGCAAGCCGGTAATCATCAGGAACACGCCGCCACAGATCATCTGCGCGGATGCCGCCATGAAGGGAGAAGGTTGATCGCGGCCGCGCGACCACACCGAGCCGAACGCCCATGCCACCGGCGCGATCAACAGCAGCACCAGGCCTTTTGGAGAGGCAGTCAGCGTGCTGCCGGCATTGAGCCACACCACACCGGCGAAACCGACCGCGATGCCCAGCCATTCGCTGCGCGTGGGGTGCTGGCCGCGCATCATGCCGAACAATCCCATCCACAGCGGCACCGATGCAATGGCGATCGCGGCCAAGCCGGAGGAAACGGTCTCTTCGGCCAAGGTCACCAGGCCGTTGCCCAGCATCAGCAACAACGCACCCATGATGGCCAGGTTCTTCCATTGCGCGCGGGTCGGCGCGGGAACGCCACGCCAGCGCAGGAAAGCGAACATCAGCAATCCCGCCACCACGAAGCGGCTGCCGGACACCATCAGAAACGGCGGGAAGCCGCCCTCCAAGGCGAAGCGGATGCCGAGGTAAGTGGATCCCCAAACGATGTAGACAGTCGCCAGCGCCGCAACGACGGCTAAGCCGCCGCGCGCGGGCACGGCCGTGGCGGGTACGGAGGAATTCATGGGGGAGGCGTCTCGGGTATGGCGCGTATTTTAGGCCAGCCACATGTAGAGAATGCGGCAACGCGTCGCGAAAGGTTTGATACGACGTGTTGCATTTGGCTCAAGTCGTGCCGCGCCGTTGCGGGGGCGGTGCCGGCCTGTCGGCGCCGGTCGGTCGCGATCGAAAAACCCAAAGCTTTAGACACGGATCAACGCAGATGAACACGGATAGAAGTATTCGTTGCCTTATCCGGGCTTTCCGCGTTAATCCGCGTCAAAAGCTCTAGCTCTATTCCGATCGCAACAGGCGTTATCGGTAAAGCTACATCGCCACTTACGTCGCTCCTACAGGTTCGTGGGCTGGCTCAAGCCCGCTCGCGCTCCAGCAAACTCTGCTTCATCGGCAACCCCCAGCGGTATCCGCCCAGCGAACCGTCCCCGCGCACGATACGGTGGCAAGGCACCACCACCGCGACCCGGTTGTGTGCACAGGCGCTGGCAACGGCACGTGCCGCGCGCGGCGCGCCCAGTTGTTGCGCCAATGCGGCATAGCTCAGGGTCTCGCCGGCAGGAATCTTCATCAATGCGTCCCACACGCGCTTCTGGAAACTGGTGCCCATCAGGTCCAACGGCACCTCCGCGCGCAATCCTGCCAGCCGGTCGGCCACCGCTTGCAGGCGCGGCGCCAGGAACTCATCGCTGCCGGCATCCACGCGTTCGATCCGCGCCCGCGGGAATTCCTGGCGCAAGCGCCGTTCCAGCGCCTCGGCATCGTTGCCCAGCTCCACCGCGCAAATGCCGCGCTCGGTAGCCGCCACCAACGCCTTGCCCAGCGCGGTGTCGACCATCGACCAGCGGATCTCCACACCCAGGCCACCAGCGCGATAAGTGGCGGGTGTCATGCCCAGTTTCGCCGAGCTCTGTTCGTAGACGCGCGACGGCGAACCGTAACCGGCGTCGTATAGCGCCGCAGTGACATCGCTGCCAGCGCGCAATGCGGATTTCAGCGCCGTCAGCTTTTTCTGCGCCAGGTATTCCGCGGGGCTGATGCCATAGCGCGCGCTAAAACGGCGCTGCAAATGCGATGCGCTGAGACCGGTGTGGGCGGCCAGTTCGGCCAGCGAGGGTTCACCGCTGTCGAGCAGTTGCCGCGCCAGCTCCAGGGGGTCGTGCTTTGTGGGAGCGTGCTTTATGGGAGCGTGCTTCGTCGGAGCATGCTCCAAGCGGGCATCCTCCAGACGAACACGTTTCAAGGGGTCGTATTGTTTGGCCATGAAGTTCATGCGCCTAGGTTAGGACGGAGCGGAAAGCCCTGCTATCCGGATCTTGCGATCCCGCTTCAAAAACCAAGGGAGCCGGAAACGCGGAGAGGGTGGAAAGAAGCGCATCCGCGTTCTCACCACCCTCTCGGCATTTCCAGCGCTGGCGCCGCCTTTGACGCTAGCGCTTTACTCGGCCCAGCGGCCCGGACCAGTCGACTCAGGCAATACCTGCGCCGACAGCTTGCGGTCCTGGCCCAGCACGTCGATGGCATCGGCCAGGATCGCGGCCGATTCGCGCAGCAGCGGATCAGGGCGCTTATCGGCGAGCTTCTCGCGCGCGGCGTCCTTGATGATGTCGCGCTCGTTGGCGCCCAGACCATCGTCGGCCATGTCCTCGGCCAGCGGGTCCAGTGCCAGCCCCAACGTTTTGCGCTCGGCCTGGCGCTCGATACGCTGCTTGTCCTGCTTCTCGCGTTCGGCGCGGCGTTCTGCTTCGTTCAACGACAGGTATTTCTTGGCGGCTTCGGCGCGGAACTGCGCCACGTCTTCCGACCACCACTGGAATTCCTTGTCGGTGGTCGCGCGCGCGGCGTGCAACGCCTGCAAGCGCGGCACCAGCGGCGCGAAGTTGCCGTACTGCGTGTGCGGTACCGGGGCGATGCGGGTCCACGGCAAGGCGTTGTCGTAGGTGTTCTCGCCGTACTCGGTAGCATCGACGCTGACCGGGAATGCGATGTCCGGCACCACGCCCTTGTGCTGGGTGCTGCCGCCAGCGACGCGGAAGAACTGCGCGATGGTCAGCTTGACCTGACCGAACCGAGGCGTCTCGTTGCTCGGCCAACGATCCAGATCCACCAGGTTCTGCACCGTGCCCTTGCCGAAACTGGTCTCGCCGATCACCAGGCCGCGGCCATAGTCCTGGATGGCGCCAGCGAAGATTTCCGATGCGGAAGCGGAGCCGCGATTGATCAGCACCGCCAGCGGGCCGTCCCACGCCACGCCAGGCTTGCGATCGCTATTGACCGTCACTCGACCACCCGACTCGCGCACTTGCACCACGGGACCCTTGTCGATGAACAAGCCGGTCAGTTCCACCGCCTCGTCCAGCGATCCGCCGCCGTTGTTGCGCAGATCCATCACCACGCCGTCGACGCCTTCGGCCTTGAACTTGACCAGCAGCTTGGCGATATCGCGAGTCGCCGAGGTGAAGTCATTAGGGTTGCGGCGGCGGCCTTCGAAGTCCTGATAGAACGCCGGCAGCTTGATCACGCCGATGCGGCGCTCCGGCTCGTTGCCGTGCGCCGGCAAGGTAATGGTCTCCGCCTTGGCGGCCTGCTCTTCCAACTTGACCTTCTGGCGCGTGATGGTGACCTGCGCGTGCTTGCCGTCGATACCGGCTTCGGCCGGGATGTACTCGATGCGCACCTGCGTGTCTTTCTTGCCGCGGATCTTCGCCACGACGTCATCGATGCGCCAACCGATCACGTCGGTAAGCGGGCCCGAGCCACCCTGTCCCACGGCGACGATGCGATCGCCCACCTTCAACTTGCCGCTGAGGTCGGCCGGGCCACCGGGGACGATCTCGCGGATCGCCACCAGATCGTCCTGGCGCTGCAGCACCGCGCCGATGCCTTCCAGCGACAACGACATGGACTGATTGAAGTTTTCCGCGGTCTTGGGTGTGAAGTAGTCGGTATGCGGATCGATGGCCGAGGTATACGCGTTGAGGAACGTCTGGAAGACATCCTCGCTCTTCAATTCGCCGACGCTGCGCTTGAGGTTGGCGTAACGCTTGTCGAGCGTCTTGCGGATGTCCTCCGGCTTCTTGCCGGCCAGCTTCAATCGCAGCCAGTCGTTCATCACCGACTTCTTCCAGATCTCGTCCAGCTGCTGCGAGTCGGTTGCCCAGGGCGCTTCCTCGCGGTCGTATTCCCAGCGTTCTTGACCGCTGAAGTCGAAATTCTGCTTCAGCAGCGCGCGCGCATAGGCCACGCGCTGATCGACGCGTTGGCGGTACAGCGCGAAGATGTCGTAGGCCGGCGCGAGGTCGCCATTGCGGATGGCGTCGTCCATCTGCGTCTTATAGGGCTCGAACTTGGCGATGTCGGCCGCGGTGAAAAATTGCTTACCGCTGTCCAGCGCTTCCAGATAGCGCTTGAAGACATCCTGCGAAAGCGCGTCGTCCAGCGCCCGGGGGCGATAGGCGTAGCGGCTGTCGGACAGCAGTCCGTACACCAGCTTGGAGGTCGTCGACTGATCGGCACTGGGCGCGGTCGGCAGACCGGCCGGCAGAGCCTCGCCTTCGCCGCGCGCCAGCAATGCCAGCGGGGTGGTCAGGGCCAGTGCCAGGAGTACAACAGGGAGTCTTGGTTTCATACGACAGCTCGGGCCCTCAAGGCCGGAAGGTGGATGCTACGGAAGCGCTTGGACCGGTTCACTGTGCCGAAAGTTGCAGCACCTGTCACCTTGTCCGGAGCAGCCAGCCTAGCCGCGTAAACGTAGAGAAAAGTGAATGGGATCGTATCGGGCGACGCCGCGGCGCGCGGGCCGAAAACAGCCCGCAAGAAGCCGAAAGGACAAATAGGGTGGGCCCTGGCCCACCGATGAACCGCGATACTGCCCCAACTACATTCTTGCGACGTTCACAACAGCGCGGTGGCCGACCGGCATGACTTGCCTATTGCTGTGAGGCGACGAGCCGCTGGTCTTTCGGGCAGTGTAGCGGCGCCTTAGCGGTGGGCCTGGGCCCACCCTACGCCGCTACGCCCGCCTCGGCCGCCTGGCGATCCGCGTGATACGAAGAACGCACCAGCGGGCCGGAAGCGACATGGCTGAAGCCCAGCTCGTCACCGTAGAGCTCCAGCTCCTTGAACTCGTCCGGTGTCCAGTAGCGCATCACCGGATGGTGATGGGCGGTGGGCTGCAGGTATTGGCCGATGGTGACCATGTCCACGTCGTGCGCACGCAGATCGCGCAGGGTGGCCTTCACCTGCTCCATGGTTTCGCCCAGGCCCAGCATGATGCCGGACTTGGTGGGCAGTTGCGGATGCTGCTGCTTGAACTTCTGAAGCAAGGTCAGCGACCACTGGTAATCGGCGCCTGGACGTACGTTGGGGTACAGATCCGGCACGGTTTCGATGTTGTGATTGAACACGTCCGGCGGATTCGTCGCGAGGATTTCCAGCGCGCGATCCATGCGGCCTTTGCCGCGGAAGTCGGGCGTGAGGATTTCGATACGCGTCCTGGGCGAATGCTCGCGTATCGCCGCGATGCAATCGACAAAATGCTGAGCACCGCCATCACGCAGATCGTCGCGGTCGACGGATGTCACCACCACATACTTCAGACCCATATCGGCGACGGTCGTCGCCAGGCTCAGCGGTTCACTGGCATCTGGCGGCTTGGGCCGGCCATGGGCTACATCGCAGAACGAACAGCGTCGCGTACAG
The DNA here is from genome assembly GCF_040948865.1 of Pseudoxanthomonas sp. UTMC 1351. NCBI lineage: Bacteria > Pseudomonadati > Pseudomonadota > Gammaproteobacteria > Lysobacterales > Lysobacteraceae > Pseudoxanthomonas > Pseudoxanthomonas sp. UTMC 1351. The sequence continues at coordinate 13,959 of NZ_JAVGJT010000032.1, forward strand.
ACCTCGCCCAGGATCATGAAAGTGGCGGTGCCGTGACTGAAGCATTCGTGGATGTTCGGGCAGCTGGCTTCTTCGCACACCGTGACCAGCCGATTCTCGCGCAGCTTCGCTTTCAGGCGCGCCACCGAACCATCCGAAGGAATGCGCACGCGTATCCAGGAGGGTTTGCGCAATACCGGCGCGTCGGCGAACTGAACCGGCGAACGCGAAATCTTGTCGCCACCCAGCTGTTTCACACCGGTTTCCAATGAAACGGCCGGCGCATTGCCTGAAGCAACATTGGCTGAAACGACTTGGAGTGGGATCTGGCGAGGAGTGGAATCGGTCATGCCGCCATTCTACTCCGAGCCCCAGGATCGGAGCCGAGTCTTCTTACAGGAATCCGGCCGCCACAAGCGGCTCGACATCACGCACCTGTTTGGCCCGCCTGTGGGATTGTTCCGGCCGGAGCACTCTGGAACGGGGCAAAAAAAAGCCCGCAAAGGCTAGGCCAATTGCGGGCTTTGCTCCCTCCCCCACGTCGGGATGCGGGACCATCGTGAAGTAGCTCTTGGCGATCTTGCACGCTGCACTGCAAAACAGAACTGAGCGGTTCAGTAGAGGGTCATATGGCCTGATATCTGTGAACCGGGTCGCAAGCCTTGTCCTACTTGGATGTTATCGATACCAGACCAATTCCGGATTCCCTGAAAAAGGCGCCCCGCCGGATCGCCACTTTCCAACCTGAACAGGGCGGCCAAGATTCGACCGCACCAAAAATGCGCTATTTGAGCAAGGCGGGCTGGGCGTCGTACCAGGCTTTGGCGCCGATCAGATGGAAACGTCGGCGGTCGTCCTTTAACTCCAGACCCACACTCAGCGCCCGCCACTTGGCGTAGAGCTGGCCGTTCCTGCGGGTGCCCTGCAACCGCAGCCGGGCATGCAGGTCGAAACGTCGGTTCCGCGCTTCCATGCTGTCCAGGATCAGGGTATCGGCATGCCATTGCACGCGGCCTCGCATTTGGGCCGAACCGGCATCTACCAAACGGTATATCCAGGCCGGGTATTCGCGTTGCCGCGAGAACAGCGACAGCAGGAATCCGACATCCTTCATCGTCACATTGGCGAAGCCGCCCGCGTTGAGCGGACGGTCCACGTCCAACTGCGCGCGGTCCAACACGATCCTGGCCCACCAGCCGCTGCGCGCCTCACCGCCTGGATCTCGGAAACCGACGTTTCTCAACTGCACGGTACTGCCGTCGACAACGAAGCGGCGGCGCTTCAAATCCGCGCGCCGCAACCGCAGATCGATATCCACATCGCCGCGTAGCTGCAAGCCGGCCATCGTCATCTGCGCCTGCCGCCCCACCACACGCAAAGTGCCATACCCGACATTACCCGCCGCATCCAGCACCAAATCGCCACTGAGTCGCCCAGAGCCTCCCAGAAAGCGCAATTGCGACTGCGGCAGGTATCGGTTGTAGACACGCAGGTCGGGCACCGAAGCATTCTTGAAGTTCACCTGTCCTTTCAGCGACTGGCGCAGATGGTCCAACTGGGCGCCGGCCTCCAGGCGCAGCCGCAGGTCGCGCCCCTGCACATAAGGTTTTTCCGGTGTTTCCACAGCGGCAATGTGGAAGCGCTCCATCACCGCATCCAATCGCGGCAGCAACTCGCCGTTGGGGCCAGCTTCCAGACGGATATCGGCACGCGCGCGGCCGCGGATGCGGTTGCCCATCACGTCCGCCACGGCGTCCACATCCGGCACGCCGATGCGGCTGCCTGCCGCCAACTGTCCGTTCACCACCTGCACGTCGGCATCGACATCGCCCGCCCCGTCCAGCGACAGCCAAGGTGCCTGAGGAAAGAAATCGCCCGCCAACGCAGCGAACCGAACCGCCAGCGCGCCACCACATGCCCCGATGCACGCGGGATCAGCGTGGTGAAATTGCGCAGCGGAACCTGTGTGCCGGCGATGCGCAGATCCGCGTCCACCGACAGCTTTCCTTCGGCTTGCGGCGGCACCTTCATTTTCAATGCGATATCGCGATCGACCGAAAGCGCGATGTCCAGTTCGTCTTTATGCTCACCACCGGCGATGTCACGCCCCGTGACTGGTGCCGTCCACCGCAACTCGCTACCAGGCTTCAACGCGCCGCGCGAAAGCGCGAGATCGATGTGTGCGTTGCCTTTGCCCGGCAACGATGTCACCGCGACCTTGCCCGCCGGACTGACCTGGATATCCAGTGCGGCGGTAACGCCATCCAGTTTCAAGCGCGCATCGGTCTTCAACAGTTTGTCGATACCGATGGCTTCAGTACTACGGTGCTGCGCAATGGCGAACTCGGCATCGAGCGTACCCTCCCGCAGCCACTCGGCACCTCCATAGGTCAAACGCGCATTGCGAAATGTCGCCTTGGAAGGCAACAGCGCCATCGGGCCACCGCGCAATTGCTTGAAAAAGCCTACTTCCGCGTTGCCTTGTCCTTGCAATACGAGACCGCCGAAACGGCTCTGGCCTATTGAGGCGCTGACGATGCGATCGAAGCGCAGCGTCCATCCCTCGCCTGATCGCGACGAAGATGCCGAGACAGGTGCCGCCTGCTTCCGGTCGACGCTGCCACTGACACTATCCACACGCAGTTCGGGTACATGCACGTGTTTGCGCAAAAGCTGCAGCAGCGCGATGCGCCCGCTGGCGCGACGCGCTTCCACCTGCCAGTCCGCACGCACCGCATGGCCTTGGATCTTTACATTCGCAATCGTGATGCGGCCAGGCCACCACGTGTGCCCGGAACTCCAGTGCATCTGGAACTTCTCGGGCATGCGATTCACCGTGGAAGGCCCGAGCGACGTATTGAGAAACAGATTGCCTGCGGCCAGGTATGCGCCGTAGAGCAGCAGCAAGGCCAACACGGTGCGGCGCAGCCAGCGCATTGCGCTGGTCGAAAAAGATGACGTCCTGTTCATGCGAACAGCATGCCCGAAGAGTTGCGCGTGGGGAATCGCGGCGAACTGGCGGGCTTCAATTATTCTTGGCGTTTATCGCGATCCGACAGAAAGAGCTCGCGCCGGGGACGGCGCTCCTACAAGAGCGTTTGCCTTGGTAGGAGCGCCGTCCCCGGCGCGAGCTCTTCGCCGTAGCGATGCAAGATGCACTAACCCACCGCAAAATGACCGTGGAAACCCAACGGGAACGCATACGGCAGCCACGCCTGCGCCAGCGGTCCATCGCTGACTCGCTGCGCATCCAACACCGCGATACCGCTGCGGCCACGTTCGGCATCCAACAAGGTTCCCACCAACCACCCATCGCCCGCACGACGACTACCTGGCCGAGGTACGAAGACATGCTCTTCGGCCATGATCGCGTCGCCATAACGATGCACTTGCCGTCGGCCGCGCTCCACGTCGAATGCCCCAACGGCATTGAAGTACGGTGTCGAGCTGCCTTCCGACACCGGCGCGTACAGGCGGGCGGCACGGTCGCCGCGGGTGCGTGGATCGAACAGCGGAAACTCCAGATCGCCAATGCCCGTATCCACCCAGCGCGCCTGGCCGCTGCGGAGATTCAATCGCAGATCGAACAAGCGGGTGGGAGAATTGACCGCGCTGCCATCTCCCTTCATTGCCGCCTTCAACGGCGATTTCGCTGCCTGGGCGTCGGTGTGATGCACCGCGCGGACGACGATCTCGCCATTCTTCTCGAACGCATCTCCGAAGTGATAGACCGCGGCGAAGTCCGCTTCGAACCACCGCGTTTGCTCGGCCGAATCCTTTGGCACAACGGCGATACGGCACGCCTGATCGGTGCTGAAATGCAGGCGCTCGAAGAATGCGCCCTCGCCTTCCGCATAGCGAAATGGCGCGAGTACGAATATCAGGTGCTTTTCTGTCATTGCGAAGCTGTGCAGATAGCCGTGTATCGGCGTTTCCAACACATTGGCGGTGATCAGCATTCCGTTGGCGCCGACATGCCAGACCATCAGGCCCGCTCCGCCCATCAACCCAATGGAACCGAAGTTCCAAAGCGACCCGTCGCGGTCCTTCAGCGGATGCGCGGAGAACGGCACCGCCACAAGATCGTCACGCCAGGTGACGGGACCCAACGTCGTCAGCTGATCCGGATCCAGTTCGAAGGCCGAACCCCCTTCATGCAACGCAAACAAACGTCCATTGATCGTCGTTACCGACGTATTAGCGGTATTGACGTCGTCGTTGTTGCGAACGGCCCGCACATCCGGAATGGATGTGCCCGCCGCCGGATAGAGAAAACGTCCGGCTTTTTGTTCGCGCACGAACTTGGGTGTGGCGACCATGCGCGACCGGTGAGTAACGCTGCCTTCATCGAAATGCCAGCCGTGCACCATGCCGTCGCCATCGAACCAGTGTTCATAGCGGAACCCGGCACGTTCGGTCCACGCGGGACCATTGCGGTACAACGTGCCGGCGAAGCCATCCGGAAGGCGGCCTTGCAGTTCGACCGTCGTTGGGCCGAATGATTCGGTGTTGACGCTTTTCCAGCCTGCGAGCCAGGGATGCTCTCGAAGACCGGTGGCGAATCGCGAAGCGTCGCCCGCCTGCACCCATTCGCCATGCAGCAGCGTAGGGCCTACGGCGAGCGCGGTAGCACCGGACAGAAAATTACGGAGGAAGCGGCGGCGATCCATGGTGATGTCCTCAGCGCAGCGTGACGTCGATGGCCTGGTCGGCCGCCAACTCGAAGCGCGCTTCTTCCCAGGTTGGCTTGCGCATCACCGCTGGGTTGTTGCTGAAACCGTAGCCTTCGGTCGGCATACCCATGAAGTTGCTGTCCAGCTTGCCGTTGCCGTTTTCGTCGTGGCTGATCATCACCGCGTAGGTGCCCGGCGCGAGATCCTTGAACACGAACGTGGCGCCGTCGCCCTGCGGCGGCGCGCCGTCGGCTTTCACCGGAGCGGCCTTGCCGTCCCAACCTGGCACGCCATCGACCAGCGCCACCTTCAGCACGCCCGTCTGGGCACGAATGTCGTGGATGCGAACGGTGAGTTCGGCCGCCTGCGCGTTGATGCAGGACAAACCGGCGGTCAATGCGGATGCAACGAGGAAGTAGTGAAGGCGACGATTCATGGCGAAGTCCTCTGGCAATGTCGGCTCGACAAGGCCAGTCTGCTTCGGCGTGTCGTCAGGGTCAGTTGCCTGAGGTCACTACTTCCAGGTGCCGGAAGTCATTTTGTGCGGTGGTTTGCAGGGCCTCATGGATTCGAGGTCACCGCGCGTCTCGTAGAGCGGAGCTTGCTCCGCTGCTCTTCGTGTCCGTTGCCTCAGAGCCAAAAGCAGCGGAGCAAGCTCCGCTCTACGGCATCGGCTATTGGTTATCGCCTGCCGTTGCGACGGCATTGTTGCCATTGCTTCGGTCCTATCGCGGGGCGCGCCGTTGCGACGGCCTCATTGCTACTGACTCCGTACTATCGCGAGGCGCAGCTAGGCTCTACAAAGGCGCGAATGAATTTCTTGTGGGAGCGACGTAAGTCGCGACCGGAAACACCAACGTCGCGACTTACGTCGCTCCCACAAGGAAGCATACGGTGCTAAGCCGCCTGCGACAGCCGGCGCTCGCGGCGGCGGCGGACGGCTTCGGCCAGGCGCTCCAGCACGGCGACCGAAGCATCCCAACCGATGCAACCATCGGTGATGCTCTGGCCGTAGATCAGCGTCTGCCCGGGAACCAATTCCTGGCGGCCGGCGACCAGATGGCTTTCGATCATCGTGCCGATGATCCGGTGGTCGCCGGCTTCCACCTGCGCAGCGATGGCATCGACCACGCGTGGCTGATTCTCCGGATCCTTGCTGCTGTTGGCATGACTGGCGTCGATCATCAGGCGCGCGGGCAGGCCCGCCTTCGTCAGCACCAGGCTGGCCGCCTCCACGCTTTCTGCGTTGTAGTTGGGCGCTTTGCCGCCGCGCAGGATCACATGGCAGTCGGGATTGCCGGTGGTGGATGCGATCGCGGAGCGGCCTTCCTTGGTGACGGCCAGGAAATGGTGCGGATGCGAGGCGGCATTCACCGCATCGGCGGCGATTTTCACGTTGCCGTCGGTGCCGTTCTTGAAGCCGACGGGACAGGACAAGCCGGAGGCCATTTCGCGATGGATCTGGCTCTCGGTGGTGCGCGCGCCAATCGCGCCCCAGGCCACCAGATCGGCGATGTACTGCGGTGATGTGGTATCCAGATATTCGCAGCCGGCCGGCAAGCCGAGGCGGTTGATGTCGCGCAGCAACCCGCGCGCCAACCGCAACCCTTCATTGATACGGAAGCTGCCATCCAGGTCCGGATCGTTGATCAGGCCTTTCCAACCGACAGTGGTGCGCGGTTTTTCGAAATACACGCGCATGACGATTTCCAGGTCCGCGCCCAGCGTATCGCGCAGCGGACGCAGCCGACGCGCGTATTCCATCGCGGCAAGGGGATCGTGGATCGAACAGGGACCGATGACGACCGCCAGGCGATCGTCACGGCCATGCAGGATGTCGTGCAACGCCTGCCGGCTGTTGGCAACGGTTTCGGAAACCACGTCGTCGCACGGTAGTTCGGAAATCAACTGCGCAGGCGGTGTGAGCGGTTCAAGCTTGCGGATGCGCAGGTCGTCGGTATGGGGGGCCATAGGTGTTTCTCCAGTTATTTTGTTCCGCCGGCCCTGGCAGCAAAAAAGCCGCCAGGGTGGCTGGCGGCTTTCAGGGGATGCTTCTGTTTCAAATCTTCAGAGCGATCGCAACCCTTCCTCCGCCAGCGGCATTGGAAAACCGTAATACCAAAAGTAAAAGCGGGCGCGGGGTGCGTTCGTTGGCGCCATTGATAACACAGGTTTTGGCGGGTTACGAATGTTTCATCTGCAACGGGCATCCTTTTTATGTGAGATGCGGAAACGCTGCCCTGATGCGATCTACCTGGGACAACGTAGGAGCGTTTTGCCCTTGTAGGAGCGGCGTCCCGCCGCGAGCACTTCCTGTCAATCGCATCGTAAAGCCAAGACCCAGGCGTCCGCCATCCGGACGCGCTGCGGCGCGCTTTTGATCCCGCACGCCGAGAAGCTACCGAGGCGCGGAGCGGCGTCCCGCCGCGAGCACTTCCTGTCAATCGCATCGTAAAGCCAAGACCCAGGCGTCCGCCATCCGGACGCGCTGCGGCGCGCTTTTGATCGCGCACGCCGAGAGACTATTGGGGCGCGGAGCGGCGTCTCGCCGCGAGCTTTTTCGCTTCCATCGCGATCTGACAGGAAGAGCTCGCGCCGGGACGGCGCTCCTACGGAAAAAGAAAAACCCCGCCTCGCGGCGGGGTTTTTTGTGTTGCGGTAGTGCGTACGGAAAGGGGCTGGATCAGAAATCCATGCCGCCCATGCCGCCCATGCCACCGCCGCCCGGCATTGCCGGCTCGTCCTTCTTCGGCGCTTCGGCCACCATCGCTTCGGTGGTGATCATCAGGCCGGCGATCGACGCTGCGTTCTGCAGGGCCGAACGGGTGACCTTGGTCGGGTCCAGGATGCCGAACTCGATCATGTCGCCGTATTCGCCGGTCTGGGCGTTGTAGCCATAGTTGCCCTTGCCGTTGGCGACGTTGTTCAGCACAACCGAAGGCTCTTCGCCGCAGTTGGCGACGATTTCGCGCAGCGGGGCTTCCATCGCGCGCTTGGCGATGTTGATGCCGTGGTTCTGGTCTTCGTTGGCACCCTTCAGTTCGCCAATGGCCTGCAACGCACGGATCAGGGCAACGCCGCCGCCCGGGACCACGCCTTCTTCCACCGCCGCACGGGTCGCGTGCAGGGCGTCTTCAACGCGGGCCTTCTTTTCCTTCATTTCGACTTCGGTCGCCGCGCCGACCTTGATGACGGCCACGCCGCCAGCCAGCTTAGCCACGCGCTCCTGCAGCTTCTCGCGGTCGTAGTCCGAAGAGGTCTCTTCGATCTGCGCCTTGATCTGCTTGATGCGGGCCTGGATGCGATCGGCTTCGCCGGCGCCATCGATAATCGTGGTGTTTTCCTTCGACACCACGACCTTCTTGGCACGGCCCAGGTCGTTGATGGTGGCCTTCTCCAGTTGCAGGCCGACTTCCTCGGAGATCACCGTGCCGTTGGTCAGCGTGGCGATGTCTTCCAGGATGGCCTTGCGACGGTCGCCGAAGCCCGGCGCCTTCACGGCGGCAACCTTGACGATGCCGCGGATGGTGTTGACCACCAGGGTGGCCAGTGCTTCGCCTTCGACTTCCTCGGCCACGATCAGCAGCGGCTTACCGGCCTTGGCGACGCCTTCCAGCACCGGCAGCAGCTCGCGGACGTTGGAGATCTTCTTGTCGTGGATCAGGATGAACGGGTCGTCGAATTCGACCTGCTGGCTCTGCTGGTTGTTGATGAAGTACGGCGACAGGTAGCCGCGGTCGAACTGCATGCCTTCGACCACGTCCAGTTCGTTCTCCAGGCCCGAACCTTCTTCAACCGTGATCACGCCTTCCTTGCCAACCTTCTTCATCGCTTCGGCAATGATGTCGCCGATGTTGCTGTCGGAGTTGGCCGAGATGGTGCCGACCTGGGCGATCGCCTTGTCGTCGGCGGTGGGCTTGCTGATCTTCTTCAGCTCGGCCACGGCGGCGATGACCGCCTTGTCGATGCCGCGCTTCAGGTCCATCGGGTTCATGCCGGCGGCGACCGCCTTGGAACCTTCGCGGATCAGCGCCTGTGCCAGCACGGTGGCGGTGGTGGTGCCGTCGCCGGCGTTGTCGGAGGTCTTGGAAGCGACTTCCTTGACCATCTGCGCGCCCATGTTCTCGAACTTGTCAGCCAGTTCGATTTCCTTGGCCACGGACACGCCGTCCTTGGTGATGGTGGGGGCGCCGTAGCTCTTCTCGAGCACGACGTTGCGGCCCTTCGGGCCCAGGGTGGCCTTGACGGCATTGGCGAGAATGTTCACGCCGCGCACCATGCGCGTACGAGCGTCTTCGCCGAAACGGATATCTTTAGCTGCCATGATGTTTCCTTAGCAAGAATGAAAAGCGGGAAAGGGGAACAGGGAACGGGGAATGAAAGCTGGTCGTGATCGGGAGCGGAGTCTGCGCAGGAGCTGACGATGTGTCATTCCCGGTTCCCCGTTCCCGCCTTTCGCCTTATCCCAGGACCGCGAAAATGTCGTCTTCTTTGACGACCAGGTAATCGGTACCGTCCAGCTTCACTTCGGTGCCGCTGTACTTGCCGAACAGGACCTTGTCGCCCGCTTTGACCTTAGGCGCGCGTACGCTGCCGTTGTCCAGCGCCTTGCCTTCGCCCACGGCGACGACTTCACCCTTGATGGGCTTCTCGGTGGCCGAGTCAGGGATCACGATGCCGCCAGCGGACATCTTTTCTTCTTCCATACGCTTGATGACCACGCGGTCGTACAGCGGCTTGATATTGCTCATTTCAATCCTCTTTAAGTGATTGATTACACACGGGAAAGGGTGGCGATGTTAGCACTCGGACATGCCGACTGCCAGCATCGCGGGCGCAAAAACCCGGCACGAACGCCGGATTGCCCTGATGTTGGGGCCCCAAGATGACGATTCAAGGGCCGCTTGCCGGATTTTTTTGCGAAAGGAGTCCTGCCGGGGTCTGCGATAATCCGCAGCCCATGCCCATCCACCTTGTCTACTGCACCTGTCCGGACGCCGCTACCGGCCAACGCATCGCCGATGCCCTGGTGGGAGAACGGCTGGCCGCATGCGTGAACCTGCTTCCCGGGGTTACTTCGGTGTATCGCTGGCAAGGCAAGGTGGAACAGGCTAGCGAAATCCTGCTGCTGATCAAGACCACCGCGGATTGCCTGGAAGCGCTAAGCGCCCGTATCCGCGAGCTGCACCCATATGAACTGCCGGAGGTAATCGCGGTCGAAGTCCGCGCCGGCCTGCCCGCTTATCTGGATTGGGTCGCCGCCCAGACCCAAAAACCCGATTGATTCCCCAGAGTGATTCCATGACGCCGTCGCGCCGCCCGTTCTTCATGTCCGCCTTTTCCGCGCTGCTCCTGATCTTGGCGAGCGCCTGGCCGAGCGCCCCCGCGCTGGCCGTGGATGTGGACGACCTGCTGCCGGTGGACCAGGCCTTCGAGCTGAGCGCCAAGGCGTCGACCCGCGACCGCATCGAGGTCGAGTGGAAAATCGCCGACGGTTATTACCTCTACCGCCATCGCACCGATGTGCAGGCTACCGAAGGCTTCACCGGCGAGGCGCTACAACTGCCCAAGGGCAAGGCTTATCGTGATGAATTCTTCGGCGATGTGGAAACCTATCGCGACCGTTTGACCGGCATATTGCCAGGCACCGCGACCGCAGATCGCGTCACGCTGAAGGTGAAATACCAAGGTTGCGCGGACGCCGGCGTCTGCTATCCGCCACAAACCCGCACGCTGACCGTCACGCTGCCTGCGGCAGGCAGCGCTCCGGCGGCGTTCGTCCCGCTTACGCGCCCTGGCACGTCGCTGCTGGGCAACCCGGCCGCAAGCGCCATCGATGCCGCGCCGCTGTCGCCGGAGCAGGCGTTCGCTTTTGAAGCGATCGCCTTCAACGGGGACCAGCTGCTGTTGCGCTTTACCCCGACGCCCGGTTACTACGTGTACCGCGACCGCACCTCGATGACGCTGGAAGGCGCGCCCGGCATCGCGCTGCAACCGCCGCAATGGCCGACGGGCAAGGCGTATCACGATGAGCACTTCGGGGACGTCGTGGTCTATTTCGATCAGGCGGAAGTGCCGGTCCCGCTGAAGCGCGAACACGTGCGCGCCGCCGATGCCACGCTGCGGGTGACCTTCCAAGGTTGCCAGACCGGTGGCATCTGCTATCCACCGATGACTCGGCAGGTGAAGCTGTCGCTTCCGGCCGGCACCATTACCCCTACTGCCGCGGTGACCGGTTCTGCGACGTCCGCGGACGCCGCCGTTGCGTCAGAACCCGACAACGCGGAAGTCGCGGTTACCCCAGGCGCCACGGCCGCAGATACCGCTGCTGCAAGCACTCCGGCCGAAGTACCGCGCACCACGCCGCCGGCAGACGTGCAGCGCCGGAATGCGGCTACGGTCGGCAGTTTCTTGCTGGCGCTATTGCTGGCACTCGGCGGCGGAATAATCCTCAATCTGATGCCGTGCGTACTGCCGGTGTTGTCGTTGAAGGCGCTGTCGCTGGCCGATAGCGGGCGCAGCGGTGGTCGCGCGCGGCAAAGTGCGCTGTGGTACACCGCCGGCGTGCTGATCAGCTTCGTGGCGATCGGCGCCTTGGCGCTGGGTTTGCGCGCCGCCGGACAAGCGTTGGGCTGGGGCTTCCAACTGCAGCAGCCCTGGGTGGTCGGCTTGCTGGCGTATCTGATGTTCGCCATTGGCCTGAGCCTGTCCGGCGTGTTCTCTGTTGGTCATCGCCTGGCCGGCGCTGGCGATGCGCTGACGCGCCAATCCGGACCCGCGGGCGATTTCTTCACCGGAGTGTTGGCGGTGGTGATCGCCAGTCCCTGCACCGCGCCGTTCATGGGCGCGGCGCTGGCGTTCGCCTTCACCGCCTCCACGCCGCTGGCGCTGATGGTGTTCGCCGCGCTTGGATTGGGGCTGGCGCTGCCATTCCTGCTGATCGGCTTCGTGCCGGCGCTGGCCAATCGGCTGCCGCGCCCGGGCGCATGGATGGAGACACTGAAGCAATTCCTCGCCTTCCCGATGTACCTAACCGCGGTCTGGCTGCTGTGGGTGCTCGGCAATCAGCGCGGCATCGACGCCATTGGACTGGCGTTGGCTGGGTTGGTGCTGCTGGCGCTGGGGCTGTGGTGGTTCCAGCGTTTGCGCCTGCGCACGGCACCCTTGCGTCGTGGGCTGGCGGTGTTGCTGGCGGCTGCCTCGCTGGTGCCGCTGGCGATGGCGCATCGTCTGCCCTCGGCGCCTCGTGCAGGCGCGAACGCTTCTGCGATTGTCCCGTTCTCCAACGCCACGTTGACCGCGCTGCGGGCGGAAGGACGCGTGGTGTTCGTCGACATGACCGCCGACTGGTGCGTCACCTGCAAAGCGAACGAGAAAACCGTGCTTCACACCCAGGCCTTCCGCGACCTGCTGGAGCAGCACAACGCCGTATTCGTGCAAGGCGATTGGACCAACGTGGATCCGGAAATCACCGCTTTCCTGGAAAGCCACAAGGCCGTCGGTGTGCCGTTGTATGTGGTGTATCCGCGCAACGGCGGCGAAGGCGAGGTCCTACCGACCGTGCTGACCCGCAAGATCGTGAGCGACGCAATGGCGCGCGCGGCGCAATGAAAGTCACCACGCCTCGCATTGTGTTGGCTGCTGTCGTAGCGGCTGGGCTAGGCGCGGTCGCCAGCGTGTGGTTCGACGGTAGCCGGGTGTTGCTGCGGACAGAAACGGGACAGCGCGTACTGCAAAGCGCCGCGGATGCGTCGGCACCCAAACCGCCTGCCGGTGTGATTCCTGCCAAGCGCGGCGATGCGATGCCGTCTGTCGTGCTGCCGGGCTTGGATGGCGAACGCATTGATATCTCGGCTCAATATCGCGGTCGCCCGATATTGATCAACGTCTGGGCCAGTTGGTGCGGCCCTTGCGTGGAAGAAATGCCTGAACTGGAAGCCTTCGCCAAGACCCAAGCGGCCGACGGTGTGCAAGTGATCGGATTGGCACTGGATACGCCAGAAGGAGTACGGGATTTCCTGCAGCGCGTACCGGTCAGCTACCCCATCGTGCTGGACACGCCCGGTCCCGCCGATGCCAGCGTCTGGCTAGGCAACACGCGCGGCGTGCTGCCGTACACGGTGCTCGTTGGCGCGGACGGACGTATCGTCAAACAGAAGATCGGCCCATTCGTTCACGGCGAGATCAAGAGCTGGGCGAAGCCGTAGGGTGGGCCCCGGCCCACCATTGCCACGCTTCAACTCACGATGGCAATCAACGAAGCCAGTTCGAAACACCCGCGGCATGGATTTTTCGATGATTGCCGATGCAAGCGTCAAGATGGCAATGGTGGGCCAGGGCCCACCCTATGGGACGTAGGTCGGAACCACGCCCCGACGCGCGCTCCGCACAACAAGCAGCAGGTTGCTCAGCCCTCCTCCAATTCACCCTTCTGCTTAGTCGTCACCAGCCGCAGGAACGTCTCGTGCTGGTAGCGGCTCATGCGCAGTTGCTGGCCGGTATCCATGGTGACGACGTGGTGGCCGTTGAACCACGGATGGATCGCCTTGACGCGGCGGATGTTGATGATCGCCGAGCGGTGGACACGGGCGAAGTGGCGTGGATCCAATCGCGCGGCGAGCGTTGCCATGGTTTCACGCAGTTCGTGCACGCGGTCGGCCAGGTGCAGCTGCACAATGTTGCGACTGGCCTTGATCCAAACGATGTCCTGCACCTCGACGAAGACGACATGCTCGTCCACGCGCACCGGAATACGTTCCAGATACGCATCGCGCTGGCGCAGCGCATCCAATGCCTGCAGTATCTGAGCGGTGACCTGCGGGCCGGTGCCGCCGGCGGCCAGACGCGTCTTCGCACGTTGCAAGGTGTCGGCGAAACGCTCTCGGCTGAAAGGTTTGACCAGATAGTCCACCGCGTTGGCCTCGAATGCGCGGACTGCGTACTGCTCGAATGCGGTGACGAAGATCGTCGCCGGCATGTGCGCCGCACCGATCGAGGCGACCACGTCCATACCGGTCATCGCAGGCATCTGGATATCCAGGAATACCAAGTCCGGTTGCTGACTGCGGATGGCGATTACCGCCGATGCACCGTCGCCGCATTCGCCCAGTAGCTCGATGTCCGGGTCGCCACGCAGCAGGCGCACGATGGCGTGGCGCGCAATCGGCTCGTCGTCGATCACCAGCGCGGAGATACTCATAAAGGCAGACCCACAACGGGCGGCACGTTCATGCGGGCACATGCTCCGGCATATCGTCGGGCTCTTCCAACTCGCGGAATGGCAAACGGATGCGGCAGGCCACGCCTTGCGGCCAGATCATGTCGAGACGGATCTGCGCATTGTCGCCATAGAGTTCCCTGAGGCGCAGCCGCGCGTTGGACAGGCCAATACCGTGACCTGCGACGCTCCGCTCGCCCTCAGGCCTGCCGTTGTCGATCACGCCGCTATCCAGCGTGTCTTTCGCGAGCATGCTGTTGCGATTGCGCACATCGATGCACAAACTGTCGCCCTCGCGTCGGGCTTCTATCTCTATGCAGTCGCTACCGACGCGCTGGCTGATGCCGTGCCGGATCGCGTTTTCGACGATGGGTTGCAGGATCAGGCTGGGCACGGCGCAATCCAGCACATCTGGCGCGACATAGACCTGCGTGGTCAGGCGATCCTTGAATCGCACGCGCTGGATACCGAGATAGAGATCCAGCAGGGCCAGTTCCCGGCGCAGGGTAATTTCCTGCCCGTCGTAGTCTTCCAGGAATGCGCGCAGCAGGTCGCTGAGCCGCAGCAGCATGTCTTCGGCCGATAACGTGTCTTCGTCAAGCAGCGTCACGATGGCGTGCAGCGTGTTGAACAGGAAGTGAGGCTGCAGCTGCGATTTCAACGCCTGTAGGCGAGATTGCGCGAGCTCGGTGGCCAGACGGCTCGCCTCGACTTCGCGGCGGGTCTTCTCGGCATGAAAATGCAGCGCCTGCTGGATGGTGAAAAGTGCCCAGTAGGTAAATAGTCCGGTAGCGAAATGCATGCCCAGAAAGAACCGAAGCTGTTGGCCGAACGAACTTGGCTCGAACGCGGTAGAGACAAACGCGCCGATTCCCAGCGCAAGCAGGGTCACGGCGATGCTCAAAGGCAACTGGCGTCCCAGCCCGCGCAAGCGCACAGGCGCCTGGATGGGGTAGCGCTCAGCCAACCGGAACACCAACGGCGCGAGCGCAGCCCAGGTGTACCACTGGATCATCGACCAACGCAGATAGTCGGAAGCCGACCACGTCGGCCCATCGATCGCGTCATACAAGTATCGCTGTATGGCGAACACCACCACCACCGCCGACCACAGGCCGAGATAGCGGAACAGGCCGATTTCCGTGCTGCCGAGGCGGATATTCATTCGCACAGTTCTGGTTGGGTACGCCGCCATCCTAGGCGCAGCGCGCGGCGCTGAAAAGCACAGCGGAACGCAGCTACGATTCGCAACGGCGTAGCGACGATTCGTCCCGGATCGCTTTCCCGGGCGCCCATGAAGTGGCTTGATCGGTGCGCCGGGTGGCGCAATCCATCACCGCTACCGGCGACCCATCATTTCGTCGGAGACCTCGTCATGCGCCCGATCCTCGCCGCCGCTTACGCCCCTCTTCTGTTCGTCACTGCCGCATATGCCGATAAGGGAACGCAGACGCGGTACGTGGAGTTGATCAACCGCGCACACGACAGCGTGATATCGCTTTCCATCGCCACCGCCGGTAGCGATTCATTCCAAGACAAGCCGCTGGGTGCGGCGCTGCGCGGTGGTGGGGATTCCGCCACTATCGAAATCGCGAGCGACAACTGCTTGCACGATTTTCGTTTCGGTTTCCGCAATGGCCAAACAGTGATCTACGAGGGCGTGGATGTCTGCCGCGGCAACCGTCTTCGCATCGCGCCGTTGCCCGCCATTGCCAAGCATCGGGGAAGCGATTCATCTGAGACGGCTGCCGAAGGCAATCCATAGTTCTTGTTGAAAGTGCCGGCGTTATACATTTGCCCGATTACGCGCCCGTGCGAGCGAGTGTAATTGCGGCTTCGTCAGCTCCGCTCAATCCCATGTCGTAAGTGCCATTACACGGTTCGCATGTTTTCGTTGACCGGACGTCATAGAGAAAAACGGCAATTACGCCTGTTTTTCAGCTTTTTACGCGCCGCCACGTAATCGCGAATTCGCTCTCGCCAAATTGGGCTTGTTTTCATTTTCGATAAGTTAAAGAAGTGGTAAACCTCTCTGACGGCTCCACGAGTCCGAAACTATTCAGGAGGAAATCCACTCATGTCCCAATCGAGTCTGCGTCATTTGACCCTGGCGATCAGCGCCGCTTTGGCCGCTTCCGCGCTTACGCCCGCCCATGCGCAAACCACCACAACGGCTTCCAGCAGTACGGAAGCCAGAACGCTGGATGAGGTCGTCGTGATTGGCACCCGCGTGCGTGGCCGCACGGCGGAGGAAACCGCCGCACCTGTCGACGTGATCGGCAAGGAAGAATTGAATTCCACTGGCGCCATGGAAATCGGCCAGATACTGCAGATGCTGGAGCCTTCTTTCAATTTCTCGCGCACGTTCGTCAGCGACGGCACCGACATCCTGCGCCCAGCCACGCTGCGCGCGCTGGGTCCCGACCAGGTGCTGGTGCTGGTCAACGGCAAGCGCCGCCATCAGCAGGCGTTGGTGAACGTACAGCAGACTATCGGCCGCGGTTCGGCCGGCACCGATATCAACGCCATTCCCATTTCCGCCATCGAGCGCATCGAAGTGCTGCGCGACGGTGCGGCGGCGCAGTACGGCTCCGATGCGATTTCCGGCGTCATCAACATCATCCTGAAAACCCAGACCGATCACACCGATGTTTCGATCGAGGGCTCGCAGTACTACGCTGGCGATGGCGAGATGCTGCACGGCTCGGTCAACACCGGTTTCAAGCTGGGCAGCGAGGGTTTCCTCAATCTGTCGGCGGAAGCGCGCAATCGCAATGAAACCAACCGTGCCGGCCCGGACAGTTTGCGTGTGGATCCGCCGCGGGTGACGCAGCGCTTGGGCGACGCCGACGCCAAGGACTACTACCTGTGGTGGAACGGCGGCTTGCCGGTAGGCACAGGCGAACTGTATTGGTTCGGCGGTGTGTCCAAACGCGAAGGCGACTCCTCCGGCTTCTTTCGCAGCGCCGGTGACAATCGCACCGTGCCCGCGCTGCATCCGAATGGATTCCTTCCCAACATCCTGACCACGGTGGAAGACGGTTCCCTGGCAGTCGGCTACAAGGCGCCGCTTGGCGACACGTGGGATTGGGATATCTCGATCAATCACGGGCGCAGCAAGTTCGGTTTCGAAGAGAGCAATTCGGTCAACGTCAGTTGGTGGTACGAGCCCTTACCCGACGGCAGCGGCATCTATGCCGAATCGCCCACGTCCGCCGACACCGGCACGCTGGAGTTCGAGCAGACTACCTTCAATTTGGATTTCCGCGGACAAGTGGGCGGCTTCAACGATCAGCCGCTGTATCTGGCCACCGGTTTCGAATGGCGTGAGGACAACTACCGCATCAAGGCGGGCGATCCGGTGTCGTATACCTACGGCCGTACCAACAACCCCAACATTCTTATCGTCGGCCAGACCGGAGACCCGGCGGCGCCGGGTATCCAGGGTTTCCCCGGCTTCACTCCCGGCACGGAAGTGGATGATGGCCGCCATAGCATGGCGGTGTATTTCGACGCCGAAACCAACCTCACCGAGAAATTCCTGGTGGGTGCGGCT
Source organism: Pseudoxanthomonas sp. UTMC 1351 (assembly GCF_040948865.1). Classification (NCBI taxonomy): domain Bacteria; kingdom Pseudomonadati; phylum Pseudomonadota; class Gammaproteobacteria; order Lysobacterales; family Lysobacteraceae; genus Pseudoxanthomonas; species Pseudoxanthomonas sp. UTMC 1351. The sequence goes on from NZ_JAVGJT010000032.1 coordinate 31,384, forward strand.
GTTCGGTTCGAGGATTATTCTGACTTTGGCAACACCACCACGGGCAAGCTGTCGGCGCGCTTCGACGCGACCGAAGCGTTCGCCGTGCGCGGCACGTTAGCCACGGGCTTCCGCGCACCCGGCGTGCAACAGCAGTTCTACAGCCAGGTCTCCACCAACCTGGACCCCGGCAGCGGCACGCTGACCGACACACTGACCGCGCGCCAGGACAGCGAGGTGACGCGTGCGCTGGGCATTCCCTCGTTGCAGGAGGAAACCTCCACCAGTGCGACGATGGGTTTCGTGCTCAAGCCCAATGAGCGATTCACGCTGACGGCCGATCTGTTCCGCATCGAGATCGACGACCGCATCATCTTTTCCGGCAACATCGCGCCGGAAGCAGTGGGCACCGACGGTCTGCCGTGCGCGGCGGATAACGCGAACTGCCCGATTGCAGCGGCGCTGGCTCCCTTCAATGTGGGCCAGGCGCAGTTCTTCACCAACGCCATCGACACCCGCACCACCGGTCTGGACATCGTCGCGAACCACAACACGGCGTTCGATGGCGGCAGCAACCTCAATCTGACTGCGCTCATCCACTTCAACAAGACCGAAGTGCTGAACCGGCGCTCACAATCGCCGATCCTCTCGCCCACCGCGTTGTTCGACGACACCCAGGTGACGTTGGTGGAACGCGGACAGCCACGCGCCCATCACGTGCTGCAGGCGGTGTGGGAGAAGGACCAGTGGCAACTGACCACACGCGCGAACTATTTCGGTTCAGTGGCGGCGGAAGGTTTCACGCCGGGGTTCGTGCAGACCTGGGGCGGCAAGTGGCTGTTGGATCTTGGCGTCCGCTACGCCTTCAGCGATAACCTGGCGCTCAGTGTCGGCGGCAACAACATCCTGGACGAGTACCCGGACGAATGGGATCCGGTCAACGCGGCACCATTCCCGCAGCTTGGCTTCAAGTACGGCTGGGAAACCATGCCCTTCGGCATGAATGGCGGCAGCTACTACGTGCGGTTGGATTATCGCTTCTGATTGGGGTGGTGGTGTGGTGAAAAGAAGACGGGCTGGGCCCGTCTTTTTTTCTTCCGATCTTTGTTCGATGCGGTTCTTGTGGGAGCGACGTGAGTCGCGACCGGGAAAATCAACGTCGCGACTCACGTCGCTCCCACAAGTACGAAGCCGCCAAGCGAGAGCCAGGACACAGCGACCGGCATCGTTCGTCGTGATCTTTTTGTCATGATCTTTTGTAGGAGCGGCGGGACGCCGCTCCTACACAAGCCCGATTTACCTACGCCTGTTTACCCACGTGTCGCGCTATATCTCAACGGCTTCCGCCGTTAAGTCGCGCCTTCTTCGCGGGCGGTGCGCCGCGACTGCGGCGATCCCGCCACTGGTCTTCCGCCACTTCGCCCTGATCGGTCAGATCGACCTGATCGAGGGCCTTCTCCACGGGCTGACCGACATCGGGCCGGCGCAAACCTTGATGTTGTCCACTGGCGATTCCACTACCTGCATCGGGCGCGGAACGAAGCGCGTTGCTCTTGCTGACCATCGTCTTCTCCTTACACGAAAATGCCGACGCATCGATGAAGAAAAGTGATGCCGTACGTCGTCAATAAGGGCGTGTCATCCATTGGGTAGTCACCCGCGCCGCACGGCTTGACCTGACGGCCAGTCAAGCGCTACGCCGCGCAACACCACCTGGCGACCGTACTGACTCAACGCGGATGATTACCCAATGGATGCACGCCCTATCATCGCACCGGAGATGTAAGTGATTTGACAAGCGCTATTCAGTGGTATGAACGCAAGCGACGAACAAAAGAGAGTGCTTTTTTTTCGGCTTTTAGTACCAAATGAAACAGTGCTATTGCAGGGTCAGCAGTAAGTCGCGTCGGGCCTGAGCCACGTTGCCGCTGTAGTCCTTCGCGGTAATGCGCACTGTGTAATCGCCGGCTGGCAGTTCGCTGGGTTCCCAGAAGCCGGTCGCGACTGCGCCATCGCGCACGGTATTGGTCGCCACGTATTGGAACCGGGTCATCGCGCTACCGTGCGCGGTGACGCCACTGTCGGGGCCGTAGGCGATTTTCACCGCGTCGATGTCCGCCGGCATGCGGTTGAACTCGATGTTCATCCGTGGCGTTTCATAACCAGGCAATGGTGTGCCGTCACTACCCAGTATCTGGTAGCCAAGCGCATGCAGCCCCAGCCGCCGGCGCGGTAGATTGCGGTCGACCTGATCCCACGCCTCCACCAGGATCTGCACGCGGGTCAGATCGCGTGGTACGAGCAATCGGCCTTTCTGCTTCTTTTGCAGCGGCTGTTGCGATACATCGACCAAGCGAATGCTGTCGATGCGTGGCGGATAGCGGTCGGCGTAGTCTTTGAAGCCCAACGCCACTGCATTGCGCTCAAAGCCATTGACGCCAACGCTGAGATGCACATGCGCCAGGCCGTTAAGGGTGCCGAGTACATCGCCTACCTTGAAGCGGGTTCCGCGTTGCACGCGTACACGTTCCAGCGCGCCGGCATCGTCCCGCAGCATATGGAAACGTTGCGGGTCGATCGCCGCGCCCCGCGCGGTCCGGCCTACCCGCATGTGGATATAGCTGATGCTGTCCAGTGCAATGCCTTCGCCCTGCTCGCCAGTGCCCCAGGTGCCTGATGGACTGCTGACCTTGGCGTCGGCGATCGCCAGCACTTCGGCGCCCACATCGCCGCGGATATCCAGTCCGCTGTGCAGGTGGTCGCGATTCTCGCCCTGGTAGTTGCCGCGCACTTCGCCAAGCGTGCCGACCACTTCATGCCAGCCGTCCTGCGGACGCAACGGCCAGCGGCCGGCCGTATCAGGCAAAGGATGATCCGCGGCCGGGCCTACTGTCGCCAGCGATGGAGCGGCATCTCCGGCCAACGGTGAAATCTTGTGGATGCGATAGCTGGTGGCATCGGCCGCGTAGAGCGCGCCAGCCGCGTTGATCGCCAGGCCGGACGGACGCGACAGCTGCTGACCGCGGATGCCGCCGGTCAGCACATGCCACTGACCGCCTCGGGAAAGCTGCAGTATCCGGCCGCGCGCCATTTCGCCGACATAGAGCAGCCCATCGCGCGTCACCGCCAGGCTGAGTGGTCGGCGCACTGCACTCATCTCCCCTGGCAGCGCGCTCACCAGCGTGCTCACTTCGCCGCTGGGCGTCAGTTTGCGGATCGCGTTGTTGCGTGTATCGGCAATCCAGACATTGCCCAATGCATCCACTGCCAAGGCGGTGGGCGTATCGAAGCGGGCGGCGATGGCCGGACCATCCTGATAACCGGGCTGTTCGGCGCCGGCCAAAGTAATCACGTGGCCATCGGCACGGATGACGCGAATACTGTCGTTGTACGTGTCGGCGACGTACACGTTGCCAGTCGCGTCCACCGCCACGCCGATCGGTCCATTGAACTGTGCCTGCGAACCAAGGCCGTCGCGAAAGCCCGCGGTGCCGTTACCCGCCAGCGTGGTCACCACGCCTTGTGGGCTGATCTTGCGGATCGCGTGGTTGCCGGTATCGGCGACATAGATATTGCCCGCGGCATCGCATGCCAGTCCGGAAGGCGTATGAAAAGCCGCGGCGCTGCCAACGCCATCGGCGAAGCCTTCGACGGAACCCGCCAGAGTCGTGATGGTGCCGCCGACACCGATCTTGCGGATGAGGTTGTTTTCGCCGGCATCCGCGATGTACAGCGTGCCATCGCCATCCACGGCAACGCCGTACGGGTCAGCGAAGCGCGCCTGCAAGACTGGGCCATCCCGCAAGCCCTGCACACCATCTCCCGCTACCAGCCCCAGCTGCGCGGTCCAACCGAAAGGCGTGGCTTCGGGTGTGTTTTCGGGCCGGGGAACGGGGTACTTTGGGTTGGAGATGAAGGTGACCGCCAGCGCTGCCGCCATCAGCAGCACCACCAGCCAGAGCCAGGAATTTCGAGTCATGAAGTGCTTTACGGCAGAAGCGAGGCGGCACGATAGTCAATTGATGATGACGTGGGAAGCCCTGATTGCGGCGCGAGATCGGGAAGTCGGCGCATAAGCGCCTGTGAACAGGTCAGTCGGCCACTTCGTGGCCTGTAAACGATCAAGACAGTTTCGTCATGACCCGCCATTCGGCTGTTGAACGGCGCTTCCGGTCAGGCAGGGATCCAGCGACTTGACGGTCTGGAAGGCACTGGGCCCCGGCCTGCGCCGGGGTGACGGCGTTGCGGATTCCGAAAAATACCAAGGTGCTTTCGCTCCCAGTTCCCCTTACCGGCTCCCCACCTGCTCTGCCCAGCTCTTGGCGTCGCTTTGGCCGTTGAGGAACGGCAGGGCGGTTTCCATCAGGCGGGGCGAGGTGAAGATGTCGTAGTGGGTCAGGTTCGGCAGGATCGCGAGGCGGTTCTGCGACAGCGTCTCCCGGCCCCAGCCGGCGTCCTGCAAACCGCCGCCGAGCAACTGGTAGAACTTGATCTCGTGCTCCGGGCGGTACATGTCGCCATCGCCGTACACCAGCATTACTGGCATCTTCAGCTGCGGGATTTCCGCCGACCAGTCGTAGTGGCCGCGCATGTAGTCGCCCAGAATGCCGAGCAGCCGCGGGAAGTCATCGACCTTGGGAGCCACCGCGACATAGGACTGGTACATCGGGGTTTCTTTCATCATCGGGGCCGCATCGGCGGTCAGGCTGTTCTGCTGCGCGCGGATACCGGGATAGAAGCCTTCATCGGAAAATCCCGTCGAAACCAGCACTAGGCGCCGGACGCTTTCCGGCTTTTGCAGCGCCATCCGCAACGCCACGCCGCCGCCCAGCGAATAGCCAAGCACGTCGACCTTGTCGTAGCCCAGCTTGCGGGTGAGCGCCGCCATGTCATCGCCCATGGATTCGAGGCTGAACTTCCTCTCGCCCAACGCGGTGCGACCATGACCGTGCAGGTCCACCGCGATCACTTGGCGGTTCTCCGTCAACTTCGGCAGCGTCGGCCGGAACATATCGATGGAACCCAAGCCGCCGTGCAGCAAAAGAAGCGGCTCTCCCTGCCCGTGCACTTCGTAGTAGTAGTCCACGCCGTTGATGGCCATCTTTCCGCTCTTGGTAGCAGCGGTCACAGACGATGGGGTTGACGACGACGTCTGTGCTGCGAAAGACGGGAATGCGGTGGCAACGGCTGTACAGACCAGCAAAGCGAGCGTGGTGAACTTGGACATGGCGATCTCCTGTTTCGTTGACGGATGCGACGGCCAGATTGGCGTCTTCGTGGATACGACGAACCAGGTGGTGGTGAATCGACATGTTGTAAACATAGTGCGGAGACATTCCTTGTGGGAGCGACGTGAGTCGCGACCGTGATGTTTCCGGTCGCGACTCACGTCGCTCCCACAAGGACGCTATCCCGGCACGAACGCCGTGACAGGTTGACCGTCTGCAGAGGCCTCCAGCTCTACCAGAGCGCATCCGCCGACCCAATTCATGGTGCGCTGCGACTGGCATGTAAACGTTTTCATCCCTAGTATCCGGCGTCTTGAAGCCGGCTGCGGCGGGCTTCATTCCCCTGAGCCCGCCCCCGGTAAGCCGCATGCCTACTGAATCCGTCCGCCTTTTCTTCTCGCCCGCATGGCTTGGGCGCTTGGCGGTGCTCGCCGGGCTATGCCTGCATCTGTCGTCCGTGTTTGCGCAGGACCGGCTGCCACCTCGTGAGCAATGGCAGGCCACCAGCTCTTCCAGCACGCAACAGACCATGGTGCCGCCGTTCGGAATCGATGGCGATCCGACCACTCGTTGGGGTGGCCCGTTTTCGCCGGGGCATTGGTATCAGGTAGATCTGGGCCGTGTCGCCACGGTCGGCGGGGTGATCCTGCAATGGGACTACGGCTTCGCCCGTTCCTACCTGATCCAGTATTCCAACGACGGGCAGCAGTGGCAGACCGCCTTCCAGACCCGCGACGGCAGCGGCGGCATCGAGTACCAGATGTTTCCCGCGGTGAAGGCCAGATACCTGCGATTGGCGGCGCCTGAGCGCACAGCGGATTGGGGCGTATCGGTGTTCGAATTCGAACCATTGGCGCCACGCGAAACACCCCGCATCAGTGGTACCGATAACGACAAGGACGCGGTCGGTCTGTGGGTGGCCGCTTCGCCGCGCACAGTGGAGTCGCGCGGCAAAACGGCGGGCACGCGGCAATTGGACATCGCACTGCCGCGGCCGTTGCCGCTGGCGGGATTGGAGGTGTTCTGGCGCGGCACTCCGCGCAGTGCGCGCCTGGAAGGTCGCGAAGAGTCCGGACGCTGGATCGCCTTGTCCGATGATCCCGACGCTTACGGCGAAACTTCGTTTCTTGCGGCGAACGAACCGCATACGATCGACGCGCTTCGCTTGACCGTCGCCGATGGCGCGCAGTCGACCGAGGTGCAGCGCCTGCGGCTACTAGGCCCGAAGCAAGTAATGACACCGATGCGGCGCTATGAAATCGCTGCCTCGCGCCGGCACAAGGAATTGTTCCCTTCTTCGCTGCATGCCAAGCAGGTGTATTGGACGGCCGTAGGCATTCCGGCCGGACAACAGAAATCCGTGTTCGACGAATACGGCAACCTGGAAGCCTTCAAGACCGCTCCGCTGGTACAGCCGCTTTGGCGCGATGCCTCGGGCCGCGCTGCCGCTGCGTTCGACGCCGACCTCAAGCACAGCCTGCGCAACGGCTGGATGCCTATGCCGACCGTGCAATGGTCGCCGCAACCGGGCCTGCAGTTGAGCAGCGAAGCCATCGCCATCGAGCAATCCGGCGCGCCCGTCACGCTGGTCCGCCATCGGCTGACCAATACCGGTTCGACGGCGATCGAAGGACAGTTCGTACTGCTCACCCGACCGATGCAGGTCAGTCCACCATGGCAGAACGGCGGTCTGTCGCCCATCCATGACATCGCGATCGAAGGCGATGACAAAAGCCAAGCCGTGCGTGTAAATGGACGCGTGCTTTTCCACGCACTGACCGCCGCCGATGCCCAGGGCACGGCGCCGTTCGGCGCACATGGCGAAACCGAAATCACCCGCTACGCAGCCGAAGGCAAGGTTCCGGAGCAAACCCGCACACAGGACGAAAGCGGGCTTGCCGCCGGCATGTTGTCCTACCGCGTGCAACTGGCGCCGGGCGCGCACCGCGACATCGTGCTCGCTTTCGCACTGGGCAAGGACCGCATCGATCCCAAGGCCAAGCGCCTGCCCAATTCGCCCGCGCTGGACAGAAACAACTTGCTCGGCAACGCACGCGATGCAGGCGCCGCATTCGACAAGCTGTCCGCGCAAGTCGAGCAGCAATGGCAGTCGCGTCTGGGCAAGATCGGGCTGTCGTTGCCTGACGCTTCCCTGGTCGACATGGTGCGCGCGCAAGCGGCCTACATGCTGATCAACCAGACCGGCCCGGCCATGCAGCCCGGTCCGCGCAACTATGACCGCTCCTTTATCCGCGATGGCTCGGCCACCGCCGCGACCCTGCTGCGCATGGGCATGACGAAGACCGCGCGTGATTATCTTCGTTGGTATTCCGATCATGCCGTGCACGAAAACGGCTTGGTCTCGCCGATCCTCAACGACGACGGCACGGTCAACACCGGTTTCGGGTCGGATATCGAATACGACAGCCAGGGTCAGCTGATCTGGCTGATTGCCGAAGTCGCGCGTCTGGATGGCGGGCCGGACAGCGTGCGCGACTATCAGCCCAAGGTGAAACTGGCACTGAAATTCCTGCAGGAACTGCGCGAGCGCACCATGGTCCCCGGCTACCAGGCCGAACACGAAGCGCCGGAACGTTTCCACGGCATCATTGCGCCATCCATCAGTCATGAAGGCTATCCCACGCCGACACATAGTTACTGGGACGATTACTGGGCGCTCAAAGGCTGGCACGATGGCGCATGGCTGGCCGAACAATGGGGCGACCGCGAAACCGCAGCCTGGGCGCGTGAACAGTATGAAGCGCTGAGCAAGTCTGTCGCTGCATCGATTCGCGCGACGATGAAGTGGAAAGGCATCGACTTCATTCCGGCCTCCGCCGATCTTGGCGAAAGCGACCCCACCAGCGTATCCATTGGCATTGATCCCGCCGACCAACAGGCGTTGATGCCGGCCGATGCACTGGAACGCACCTTCGCACGCTATCTGGACAACGTGCGCAAGCGCGACGAACCGAATTCGCTGTACGCCTACACGCCGTACGAGATGCGCAACGTATTGACCTACGTGCACCTCAACCAGCCGAAGGAAGCCAACGAACTGCTGATGAACCTGCTGCGCCACCGGCGACCGGCCCAATGGCAGGTGTTGGCGGAAGTCGTCTATTCCGATCTTCGCCATGCCATCTATCTCGGCGACATGCCGCATACCTGGATCGGTTCGGAATACGCCCGCTCCATCTTCGGCATGCTGATGCACGAAGCCGACGATCATCTGGCGCTGTTGCCGGGTACGCCGCCGTCTTGGGTCGCGGGTGATGGGCTGAGTGTCAGTGCGTTGCCCACCGCTTATGGCGCGCTGACGATGTCGGCGCGGCGCGAAGGCGACCAGCTGCATGTCAAGCTGGGTTCCGGATTGCGTAAAGGCACCGCCCTACAGGTCAGCTGGCCGAGTCGTGAGCGGCCCGTGCGAGTGACCGTCGACGGCAAAGCGATAACGGACTACAACGCGGATGGCGTCCGTATCGGCAAACCGTTCAAGGAGTTGGTGGCGCAGTGGTGAAGGCGAGGAGTCAGGTAGCCCGGATAAGGCCAAAGGCCGCATCCGGGGGTGCTTCACACGGAAACTCCACGTTCCCGCCCGAATAACCTAGCCGTAGGATGCGGTAAGCCAAAGGCGCACCGCATCGTTCGCGTTCTTTCCACACCCGAGAGTTTCCTTGCTTCGGGCGCTCGACCGATGCGGTTCGCTTTGCTCACCGCATCCTACTTTTCCACGTGCCATTCGTGCGCATCGCCCAGGCACGGCTCAGCGTTCCCCCGCCATCTCCACCAGCTTCGCAACCGTATTCATGTTGCGTGCCGTGCCGGTCTTGGCTACCGGTATGACCAGCTTGGAATCGGCCATGCCATCGCCGTAGTGCACGTAGATCTCGCGCTTGCCGAGGACGATTTCTTCGTCCTTGCGGTGCTTGACGGTTGCCAGCGCATCCGCGGGCGGCGGCGCGTCCAGGAAGATCGCCACGGTCCGGTTGGACGCGGCACCCGGGAACGGATTGGCGGCCAGCACCTGCGCCATTTCAGCGGGGGTACGCACCAGCACGCCAACGGGTTTGCCCGCGTAAGCAGCCAGCGCGGCTTCCAGCGACGCTTTTACCTGCTTGGCGGCAAAAGTACTGGTGAACACCACATTGCCGCTGGCGATATAGGTACGCACCTGTGCAAATCCGGCGGCTTCGCACATCGTGCGCAATTCGGCCATCGGCAACTTTCCGGTGCCGCCCACGTTCACGGCGCGCAGCAAGGCGATATAGGTATGCATGTGGAAAGGATAGCGGGAATGGGGAATCGGGAATCGGGAATCGGGAATCGGAGAAGCTCTTGCTTTACTTCCCCTTTTTAGAAGGGGGGCTGAGGGAGATTTGCTTTTGCTTTCTAAAAAAGCGAAAAGCAAAAGCAAATCCCCCGTCGTCCGCTGCGCGGACGCCCGCCCCCTTCAAAAAAGGGGGCTGCTCACACTCTGCTGGTGCAAGGCTCCCATGCAACTAACCGATATTCCATTCGACACCACAGACTGGTCCACGCTGGAAGCCACCGCCCACAAAGGCGAGCACGGCCTGGCGTATTGGCGCACGCGTACCTTTGGGAATATCCGCGTCCGCATGGTCGAGTACACGCCGGGTTATCTGGCGGATCACTGGTGTGTGAAAGGACACATCCTGCTATGCCTGGAAGGCGAACTGCATACGCAGCTGGAGGATGGCCGTGAGTTCGTCCTTAAGTCCGGAATGAGCTATCAGGTGGCGGACAACGCCGAACCTCATCGTTCCTATACGGCAACCGGGGCTAAGCTTTTCATTGTCGATTGACTCGCGAACGCGGATTTATCCTAAAAGCGCCTCCCTGCTTTCAGCGGATTAATAACCTTGGATCCCAGCATGTTGCGAAGCCTGTCCTTCTGTTCTCTGACGGCGATCCTGTTGGTCGCAAACGTTGCCGACGCCGTGCAGCCCACAGCGGCGGTCAGGGTAGCCTTCGACCGCAATGGCATCACCGCGGTGCGCGCGGACGGCGTGGCCGACAAAAACACCGCACGCCGGATCACCGCCGATGACCCGGTTCGGATCGCCTCGATCTCCAAGCTGGTCACCGCCATCGGCGTGATGCGGCTGGTAGAAGAAGGCAAGCTGGATCTGGATGCCGATGTTTCCGAATTGCTGGGCTGGCAACTGCGTCACCCTGCTCACCCGCATATTCCCATCACCTTGCGGTTGCTGCTGTCGCATCGTTCCAGCCTCACCGATGCGGCGGGTTACTACGCCGTACCGCTGGATGGGGAGCTGAAAGACATCTTGAAGGACCGACGCGCCTGGGATCGTGAGCACGCTCCCGGCACCTATTTCCGCTACACCAACTTGAACTTTCCGTTGGTGGCATCGGTGATGGAAAAGGCGACGGGCGAGCGTTTCGACAAACTGATGGACCGGTTGGTGCTGCACCCGCTCGGTATCGCCGGCTGCTTCAACTGGGATTCGTGCGATGACGCGACCGCCGCCCGCGCCGTGGTGCTGTACGACCAGGATCACAAGCCGCTGCGCGACGACAACCGCGGCGGCAAGCCAGCGTGTTCCGTCGTGCCTGCGCGCAATGGCGAATGCGATCTGTCTCGCTGGCGGGCCGGCAGCAACGGTGCGCTGTTCTCGCCGCAGGGCGGACTGCGTATTTCCGCGAACGGCTTGGCCAAGGTCGGAAGAATGCTGCTTGGCGACGGCAGCGTGGATGGCGCGCGAATATTGACGCCGGCCTCTGTGCAGACGTTGGTGCAACCCGCCTGGACCTACGCGCCCGGCAATGGCATGACTTACGAAGAAGACGATAGCGGCCAACCGCATGAAGGCTTCTACTGCCGCTATGGCTTGGCAGTACAGACCCTGGCAACGCTGCGCGAAGGCTGCAGAGACAACCCATTCGGTGACGGCGTCGCCCGCGTCGGCCATGCCGGCGCGGCGTATGGATTGCTGTCGGGCTTGTGGGTGGATCGCGACGCCGGCACCGGCGTGGCTTACTTTGCTACCGGTGTGCCGGATGCACCGACCGGCGTACGCTCCGTCTTCAGCGCTGTCGAGGAAAAACTGGCGCGCGTTCCGTAGTTGCGTTGCCGATTGAAGGATCGGTAGGACGGGTCGAGCGCAGGACGGACCGAGCGTCACTCTTCCGTTTGGCATGGACCTTGCGTCGCTCTTTCCGTCCTTGGGAGGGATCGACATGAAATGCGTGCTTATGATCTGGGTGCTGTCCTTGGCTGCCGCTCCGGCTGCGTGGGCGCACGGCGGCGGCCTTAACAAAGACGGCTGCCACAATGACCGCAAGAACGGCGGCTATCACTGCCACCGCGGCGGCGGCAGCTTCACAGTTGCACCCGCGCGCGACATACCGCGCGATGACCTGGCGCCGGCGCCTTTTGCTCCGCCCCGGAATGCTCCCGGCGGAGCCTTCGCGAACTGTGCCGAGGCGCGCGCCGCAGGTGCGGCGCCGGTGCGCCGCGGCCAACCGGGCTACGGCACGCATCTGGACCGGGACAACGATGGCGTGGGTTGCGAGCCCTATCGTAGGAAATGATCGGTGGTTAAGCGGCCTGCTGTTCGCGTTCGAGCAGGCGCTCCATGGCGAGGCGCAGTTCGGGCTGCGCCGGCACTCGGATACCGAATTCATTGCGCAATACCGCAACGATGTCGTCCACGCTGCTCAAACTATGATGCTCGCTGGGAGTGCCAAGGCGATGCACCGTGAAGCGATTGCCTTGCAGCGTCTTGCGCAGCCCGGCGCCAGTGCGTGCCGCCGTCAAACGACCACGGAATGATGAATCCGGATGCGTGGCCACGTACCAGTTGCCCACTTCCAGATCGACCAGTTCCTGGGGTTGCAGGTCGAAGCGGTACATCGCGCGCCATTCGCCGGTCACCTCCGCACTCAGCAGGAAGGCCTCGCCCTGCCGGATGATGCGATACGGCTCGTGCGGCGTGGACTGCACCGCTTCGGTGTCCAGACGTAATGGTGCGGTGGGCACCATGCCGCCGAAACCGACGTCGGCTATGTACGGCGCTCCGTCGACGGTAACCAACACCACCAAGTGAGTGCGCGCGGTGATCGCATCTTCCGGCCCGCCCATCACCACGCGGCCGGTCAAGGCGCGCGCGTCGAAACCCAGGTGATGCAGCAATGCCAGGAACAAGTGGTTGAGTTCGTAGCAGTAGCCGCCACGCCCGTCGTGCAGCAGCTTGCGCTCCAGCGACGACAGGTCGACCGGCACGGGCAGGTGCAGGAACGTGTTTATTGTCTCGAATGAAAACGTCTGAGTGTGCCGCTGCACCAGCTGGCGCAGCGTTTCCAATGTGGGCGGCGGCGCGGCAGCATAGCCCAGGCGTTCCAGATAGAGAGCGGAATCCTTCAGCGACGGGGAAGTCATGGGTACTCCTGGCTGATCTGTGCAGGCCCACAACGGTAGAACCTCAATCCTGGTTGAGGTCAAGCGGCCTGTGGTTTCGACCGCGGTCGGTTCACGATGACCTATGCCACCCAATACCTGTCATTCCGGGCCAGGAGAGGAGATCTGCTTTTTTTTACACGAAAGAGCTCCTCCCTTACGACCGGGCGGAGCCGTGTCGATCCATGCCACCCTCGTTCGTCGTCACATAGTCCGCATGTGCGGAAGACAGGAGCAACCATCATGGTATCGGCAGTCAATCCTTATCTGAACTTCAAGGGCAATACGCAGCAGGCCTTCGATTTCTACCGCTCGGTGTTCGGCGGCGACTTCGCCGGCGTGATTCGCTACGCGGACTTTCCCGGCCACATGGGCGTCGCCGAGTCCGACCGCGACAAACTGGCGCATATCGCATTGCCGCTGGGCAAAGGAAACGTGCTGATGGGAACGGATGTGGTGGGCCAGCATGGCAACAAGCCATTCACCCCGGGCAACAACTTCTACATCTCCCTGTCTCCGGACGATGCCGACGAAACAAACCGGTTGTTCACCGCGCTGTCGGCGGGCGGCCAGGTTGAAATGCCGCTGCAGCAGACCGAGTGGGCAGAGCTTTTCGCCTGCGTTGTCGATAAGTTCGGCGTGCAGTGGATGCTCGACTACACCGGCAACGTGAAATTTTCGTTCTCGTAACGGTTCGCGGACGACGCATCGGGTGGGCCCCGGCCCACCCAAGCTACCCTCGCTTTTCGCAGCTGACGTCGCGGGGCGGGCTTGAGTCCGCCCTATGAACATCGTACGACAGCCACTTCACACCTGCCTGCGGACAATGGCGACACGCCATCGCGCCAGAACCCGCCGCGCGGTGCAGCCTATTTCTGGTGGAAGGAGGCAATGATGGATACCAATGTTCTGGCCAGCGGCAGGGATATCCTGAGCCTGGTGATATTCGCTTTCCTGTGCATATTGGCGATCCTTTGGATCCTGGTGCCCTTCGCGGTATTCGGCGTCAAATCGTTGTTGCACAGTCTGATCGCGGAACAACGCCGGACCAATCAAGCACTGGAGGCGCTGTCTGAACAGTTGCAGGCCAGTGCGTTGCGGCCGGTTGTTCTGCATGATCCCGCGCCTACAACGCGTGTGGTGGATACCGGTCCGACGCCCGGTTGATAAGCAGAACGGTGTTTCGCGCTGCGAAAGCGTGCTGTCTTGACTTGATAAGACCGCTTTTTTTGTAGGAGCGCCGTCCTCGGCGCGAGCTTTTGATTTGTTTGTGGCACCGGTGAGAAGAGCGCGCGGCGATGGCGAATGGTCGCCTCGCCGAGCGCAGCGGGCCCGTCGGCTTCCACCCGCCCTGCTTACTGTTTGCCGCGCAGTACCTTGATGATCGCGGCCACTTCCTCGTCGCCATAACCCGCATCGGCCGCACGCTGGAACAGGCCGGACACGAACGAGGGAAACTCATCGTTGATGCCGGTGTCGCGCGCAGCCTGTGCAATGCGCTCCGTGGCTTCGATCGATATCTTCAGCGGGCTTTCGCCTACTTTGAAGTCGCCCGATTGGATCACGTCACCTTCGTACTTGAGGAAGTCCGTTAGCGTCGGACCGATCCCTGCGACCAGCGCCCCATATTGATCCACCCGGAAGCCCGCGGATTCCGCGATGCGTGCACCGTGGAAGAAACCGATCGCCGCGCCATAGATATACGACAAGGTTGCCATGTCCATGGCCGATGCGGCGCCTGCGTCCTCTCCCAGATAGCTGAGTCCGCCGCCGAACACGCGTAGCAGCGCTTCTTGTTCGCGGAAGGTGGGCTCGGCGCCGGACAGCAGAATGGGAGTGTCGGCGCGACCCATCTGGCTGGGCGCAGCCTGAATGGCGCCGTCCAGATAAGCACTGCCCTGGTCACGCAACCATGCTTCAAGATCCCGAGCTTCCTGCACGCCGCCCGTGCTCAACTGGATCAGCAATTTTCCCGCCAGCGCGCCGGCAACGCCGTCCAATGCCAGGATCGCGCGCGTGGCCACGTAGTTGTGGACACACACCACGATCACCGGGCTGGCCGCAATTGCGGCGGCAGCGCTGGGCGCCAGCACCGCGCCATTCGCCACGAGGTCGGCCTTGCCCGCACTGCGATTCCACACCGTCACCCGATAACCACCGTCCAGCAGCAGTTGCGCCAGCGTGCTGCCCATTTGTCCTAATCCGATTACCGTCGCTTGTTTCATTGTCTGCTCCGTTCTGTAGTCGCCCGGTCCGCGGTTGCGGGATTCGTGTGGGCGGGTGCGCATCCTGTCGCCAGCGGACGATGACGTCGCGCCGAAACGGACCCGGACTGAGCACATTCGGACAATGGGATGCTGTGTCCACCGCATTGGGCCAATCGAAACAGGACAATGGCCTTCGGCCTTAGCCCGGAGACTTCCATGAATCTCGCCACCCTCTCCAATGCCATGCCGTTCAACGCGGCGGTGATGGATATCGCCGCCGCCACCGCTTTAACGGGTGGTATGCAGGTCGAGCGCATGGTGACCCGGCCGGGTCCGGTGACGCTGGAACCGGCAGCGGACCACCGCATCAAGATCCACACCGGCGCGCCGGTGACCGGCACCTGCCATAGCGGCCGGTTCATGTACCAACATGGCGACATCGATCTATTGCCGACAGGCAGCAGCGACGACTGGGTGGAAGATGTCGCCAGTACTTCGGTGATCCTGCGATTCCCGCCTGCGCTCATGACGCGCGCGGCGGAGCACATTGGGCTGGATGGATCACGGGCCAGCATCACGCCACGGCATAATTTTCGCGATGCGCAGATCCAGCATATCGGCTGGGCATTGGATGCAGACCACGAAGCCGGACATCCCAGCGGCCGTGTCTACACCGAAAGCCTGAGCATCGCGCTGATCGCGCATCTGCTCGCCCGCCATCGCACCGCGCCGGCAACGCCGCCGGCACGTGGCCTATCGAAGCAGCAATTGCAGCGCGTGACCGAATACATCGATACGCATCTGGATGATGATTTGTCGCTGTTCCAACTGGCGCAGGTCGCGGGGATCAGCGCTTCGCATCTGAAGACGTTGTTCAAGCGGTCGATCGGGATGCCGGTGCATGCCTATGTGGTTCGGCAACGCGTCAATCGCGCGGTGGAGTTGCTGCGGCGGGGTGATCTGCCCGCCAGCCATGTCGCACTGGAGGCGGGCTTCTCCCATCAGAGCCATATGTTGCGTTGCATGCGGCGGGTGTTGGGGCGCCCCGCGATAGCGTCGAGTCAGTAGCAATGAGGCCGTCGCAACGGCAGGCGATAGCGAATCTTCAAAGGTGCTTGTTGTAGAGCCGAGATTCTATGTTGGCCGTCAAGCCGCTGGCGGCAGCGTCGGCATAGCATCCTTGTGGGAGCGACGTGAGTCGCGACCGGAACCATCAACGTCGCGACTTACGTCGCTCCCACAGAAGATGTGTCCGCGCTTCTGTAGAGCCGAGCTTGCTCGGCTGCCCTAGAAGCGGATTAGCGGTTATTCGCCATTGCCAGCCGTTGCAACGGCCTCATTACTACTGACCCGAAGTTATCGCGGGGCGCAGCTCCGCTCTACGAGAGGCCGCTCGCTGTTTCGTTCTATCTTTTGTATGAAGCCAGCTGCCGATCGGCGTACCACCGTGCTTGGTCATAGGAGCCATCCTGTGGGAGCGACGTGAGTCGCGACCGGGAACATCAACGTCGCGACTTACGTCGCTCCCACAAGGAATCCATCCGTGCTTTTTAGAAGCGTCATTCTGAGGCGCCGGGAAGTCCTGCCCTGTTTTTCTACCATTTGTTCTTCTATTTTTTGCACGGCGCTAGCTGGCGATCGGCGTACCACAGCGCTCGGCGCGCCTGGTCGTAGGCGTTGTCGGCGGTACGCGGCAGCAGGTGTTCGGCCTGGACGGGATCGGCGCCGCGGGCCATGGCGTATTCGACACGCTGCAGATCGGCCAGGTGCGATTGGACGGGTGCTAGCAAGGTCTTAGTTCGGGTCGGGTCGCACCCGGCGTGGCGCTTCTCAAGTTCGCTCACTGCCTGGCGTATGCGGCGGCTGGCTTCGCCTTTGAGGTCTGGTGCTTTTTCGAATGCGATGGGTGCGGACTTGTAGGCGTCGCCGGTTTTCTCGCTACCCAGGTCTCCTGAGCGTTCGTGCAGCCCGGGGTTGAAGCGCACATCTGGCGGTGGCCGCGGTGCGGCTGGCTGGGTGTCCTCGCCGAAGATCAGTTTGCCGATGGATTCCATGCGTTTGCCAAGTTTCTGCGCGGCGATGTCGCCCGCGGTGCCGTCGCTGACCCAGTCCTTGTCGAAGCGTGTCTTGCGGTAGTCGATGGGATTGGGGCGTTCCAGGACTTGCTTCGCCCTCGCCAGTTCGCGTTCGTTGGGTGTGCCAGGCGGACTGGTCGACGGAGCGGGCCCCATCGGATCGGATGACATGCCCGGCGGCAGCTTCGCCCGCCCTTCCCGGGTGTACAGCTTGGTGGCCACTGAGGGAGCAGTGGGCGTGGTCTGCGGCCGGCGCGGCGGCAGTGCGGGCGGAATGGCTTCCGGAGTCCGTGCTGGTGCGCTGGCCTGGTCGCCCGCGCGGTCGGGCTGGATCGGGGGCAGCGCGCGCGGCGGGATGACTGATGGCTCCCTTACGCGTTCAATGAAGGAGATCCGCATGCGCTCGCCTTCTTCGCGCGGCAGCAAGTGCGGACCCTTGAGAAGCTGCCGGCCCATCAGCAGCAATATGATCGCGGTGACCACCACGGCCACGACGTTGGGAACGAACTCATCATGGAAAGCCCGCTTCACCAATATCGATCATCCCGGCCAACGAAAGTATTCGGCAGTCTATTGACGCCAACGCGAACGCTGGTTGACTGGGATTCTCATTGGGAGTTCCTGGGCTATGCGATTCCGTTGTGTGTCCGGTCAGGCAGGCGGATGGGCGCCCGGTTGGAATCGCGTGATCGTGCCCACAACGCACGCTACTTCATCCGTTCGACATCTTGATTCATGTCATCCGGCGGCTCGGAGCGGCCACGTAGGATGCGGTGAGCAAAGCGAACCGCATTGATCGCGGCCCCGAAGCAAGGAAACTCCCCTCCCACGGAAAAACGCGAACGATGCGGTGCGCCTTTGGCTTACCGCATCCTACACTCGCCATGACCAGCCATTCGGCTGTTGAGAAGCTTTTTCGGCTCACACTGGGACCTGGCGCCTAGAGCCCGACTATCTACCCAGGTGCTTGTCGAAAAACTTCGCGATCACCGCGTAGGCTTCTTTCGACTCCGGTAGCTCCGGATCGGAGAAGAACGAGTGCCACATGCCATCCCAGACGTGCAGGTCGGCTTCCACACCCGCATTGGTCAGCAGCCGGTGGCTTTGCAGTACGGCGCTCATGGCGGAGTCGCGCGTTCCGGTGATCAGCAACGTCGGAGGGAAGCGCTTCAACATGTCGGGCGAGTTGGCCGGAAGCACCAGTGGGTCGGCTTCATCGGCGCCTTTGAAGTAAGGCAAGCGTTCGGTGATCGGTATAGGACCGCTGCCGACCGGGTCGCCACTGAGCGCCGGTGAAACGTACGAGGAATCACCGCCCAGCGGCGCGATGGAGCCGCAGAAGGTGCCGATGGCACCGGGCACCGGAATACCATCCTTGATCAACCGCGCCACGACCTCTCCGGTCAGTATGGCGCCCGCGGAACAACCATAGATGCCGATGTTCGCAGCCGGATAGGTCTTCAGCAGCGCTTTGTAAACGGTCACTACATCCTCGGTGGCGGCGGGAAAGACGTGCTCCGGTCCTTGCCGATAATCGACGCCGATGACTTTGATCTTGCCGAGCGCCGCCACCGGAATGGCTTCCACCAGCGCACCGCTATGCGCACCCCACAGGAAAGCACCGCCGTGCAGGTTGATCAGCACCCGTTGGCGGTTAGTGGACGCGATGCCGTCGGCAGGTTCGACTACGTCCGCACCCACGCCGGCGATCGTCTGTGTGGACAGCTTCACCGGGTAAAGCTTCTTCATGCGCTCGGCGCGATCGGCGTTGATCTGGTCGTAGAAGCGGCGAGGCGCTTCGATGCCCCCTTCCCAACCCGGCGTCTGTTTGCTTTCCACCAATATCTCGCGAAATCGCTTCAATGATTCCGGCGAGGCGAACATCGAATAGGGCACGGCAAAACTGGGCAGCGTCATGCTGCCGTCGTCGGAACCGACAACAGGACGCGGAGAGGGAGGCGGTTCCACACCGTAGGAAACGTTTGCCAGGCTCAATAACCCGGTAAGCAAGAACAGAGATGCGCGCATGCTGTTTCTCCTCGATGGTCTTCGCCGCAGCCGAATGTAGCAATCGCAGGCGGCGCCCTCGTCGACAATCCTGAAGCGTCTTGTGAACGTAGGATGGGTCGAGCGCAGCGGCTTTCAGCGGCGCAGCCGGTCCACCCATCGCTCGTCAAGGCATCCGAGTGATGGGTGTCGCTGCGCTCGACCCATCCTACCGCTCTAACGGTGCTCCACCGCCAACGGGCGCACGTATTCCAACAGGCTGACCAGCGTCTTGCCGGGTTCTTCCCATGGCGCCATGTGGGCGGAGCGTTCGAACCATACTGCTTGTTTGTATGGCGCTGTCACTTGCTCCATCCAACGCGCTGTGGGTTCGGAAGGCGTGGTGTAGTCGTGGCGGCCCATCAGCATCACCACCGGGATGGGGAATTGCCGCACGCCGGTGAAATCCACTTCCAGGAATTCCGCCATCAGCTTGTCCAGGGTGAACACACTGCCCTGGTTGATCGCGCAGCGGTCACGGTCGTCGTAATCCGGCGACAGGCGTGGGGCGCGGAAGTAGTACGTGGAATCCTCGCGGAAAGCCGTCAGGCCACCGTAGAACTGCGGCCACTTGCGCGCAATGATGATGCGTTCGCGGGTGATCGGCTGGTCACCGGGATACGGGCCGATGGATTCCAGTTCGCGTAATGCTTCCGCATTGCCGCGAGCCTTCGCCTGTGCCAACCCGTACTGGTAGCTGACGCGTTCGTTCTCGCGCGTGTTGATGACCTGGCCGACGCCGACATAAGCATGGAACAGATCCGGCCGTTTCAGCGCCACGTGCATGCCGACCACCGTGCCCCAGCTGTGACCCATCAGGATCAGTTTCTGCTTGCCGTAGCGCTTGCGCAGGTGTTCGGCCACTTCAATAGCATCGTCCACGTAGCGCTGGACGTGGATGGTGTCGGCAATGCTTTCCGGCGGCACCAGATTGAACGTCTTGCCGGCGCCACGCTGGTCGTAGTTGGCGATGGTGAAGTATTCCTCCAACGGCCGCTGGAACTGCCATTGGCTGGGCGTGATCGGCGCCGCCGGTCCGCCATGCACGAACAGCACCATTGGATTGCCGCGGTCCTGCCCGCGCACGTTGATCCACTGGTCGATACCGCCGATTTTGGTGGCGTAGGCTTCCTGCACACCGGTGGGCGCGACTATTTTCCCGAGATCGCGGATGATTTCGCGCGCGGGCTCATAGGCGGATCTGTCGGGGCAGGTCTCCTGCGCTTGCGCCAACGACGAGAGTGCTGCCAGCAGGGCAATGACGGATAGCGATGATTTCATTGAACGTCTTCCCGATGCGGATGCGGGCAGTATTGGCATGTCGAGCAGCGCGCTTCCCGTGTAGATCGTCATGATTAGTCGTTGCGTGGGCGATGCGCATGGAGGCGGGTCGCCGGAGGCATGGGGGGGGTGGACGCGTCGACGTGCGCACAGCGCACGCTACCAAAGGCAGCCACGATCAATGCTACGCGGGGTTACGGACTCCGGATACGATAAAGCGTCTTGGAACGAACATTCTTCCCCGGAGCCATTCGATGATCCAACGCCTATGCATTTCACCTTTCTCGCCACTGCTCGCAGCCGCCGCGGCGCTTGCTGCACTTTCCGGCTGCGCCACTGCCTCCGCCGACAGCGCGCCGTCCGTCGGCCAGGAGGCGACCATCGAAGGCAACGTGGTCAGCGTCAACACTGATCCATGGGCCTACGACGGCAACGCGGTGGTGATGGTGTCCACTGCCGCGGGCAACGTCCGCGTGCAACTTCCCGCACGCTGGAATCTGTGCAAGGCACAACCCCTGGACGATATACAGTCGTTCGAACCCAACGACCGCGTGCAGGCCGTTGGCACGGTAACCGGCCCCGGCGAGCTGGTGGTATGCGGACAACCGGAGCATCGGTTACGCGAAATGGAATGAGAGTGTGTCATTTGTGGGCTGTACGGGCGTGCCGCTGACCAAAGAAGCAGCGCCAGCGTCATCCACCTTGTGGGAGCGACGTGAGTCGCGACGTCGATGTTTCCGGTCGCGACTCACGTCGCTCCCACAAGATTGCTGCCGTGGGCGAGTCGTATTTCACTGCCACGTCGCTAACAATGCGGCAGCGGCCTGAGGAGCAGCCGCAGAACCCGCAGCCGGCCCGGCGAATATGACGATTCGCTTCGAAAAGTAAACCCGATCTCGGTTTTCGCTATCCGCGGCCCCTACAATCCTCGATGACGAACGCGATGCCTGCGGCCCCCACCTCAGCCAGGCCATAAAGCCAAGCGGCTTCGTTGATCTGCATGTGCAACAAAGCGGACGCCTTGTGGCCGCGCGACACGTCGTGCGGGTATGGGTGCGATTGACTCAAATATGTCACGGAGCCACCCCCCATGAGCCCCGAACAACGCATCGATTCGTTAACCGGCATTCGCGGAATGGCGGCACTCCTGGTCGTCTACGCGCACCTTGCCGAAGAGCATTTCTTCGCCATCAGCGGACTGCACCCCGGCGAGATGGGGGTGATGGTGTTCTTCACCCTCAGTGGGTTCCTGATGGCCTTTCTCTACGGCAACAAGACGTTCGACTATTCCGCCGTCGCTCGCTATGGCATCTCCCGCTTCTCGCGTATCGCACCCGCATACCTCACCGTGGTGGTGGCGTCGTATCTGATCTACAACCTGATCGATGCGAAGTTCGTCTACGCCATTACTCATCAGAACCTCATTCGCCACCTGGCGTTCTCGGGCAACGTCTCGGCGCTGTGGAGCATTCCGCCGGAAGTGCAGTTCTACGTGATCTTCGTGGGGCTGTGGCTTGCGCTGTGGGCATTCAGAACCCGCAACAACGCCGCCCTGCTGGTGTTGGCGTTGACCGTTGTCTTCACGTTGATGGCCAATCGCGGCGCGCTGCCGGGCACGTTCGTCGGCTCCAAGATCCATTACTTCGTTGTCGGCGTGGCGTTTGGCCTGCTACGCAGCCGGATTGCTGCCGGCGTCGGGCTGATCTCCCTCAGTTACCTGCAGGCGCTGGCCGTGGTGCTGATCGGGCTGGTGGTGGCTGGCGTTGTCGGGCTGGACCTTGGCACGAAGCGCGAGTTGTATCTCGACCTGGTGCCCGCGCTGTTCGCCGGCGTCTTCGTGTTCCTGTTCTCGTTCGACACCGGCTTGAGCAAACTTATATTCGGCAACCGCGCGATCACGATGTGCGGCGAATGCAGCTTCTCGATGTACCTGCTGAACCTTCCCATCATCTATGTCGCGATGGTACTGATGGGCGATATGCCACCCACTCCCGCATTGGCTATCCCGGTCACGGCGGCGATCCTGCTGGCCGCTTGGGCGATGTATCGACTGGTCGAGCTACCTGGTGCCACGCTGCTGCGTGGGCTAGGCACGCGATTGCTCCTCAGGCCACCCGCGGTTGCAGCCGTTGCCATGGCGCCTGTCGTGGAGGAAGCATTCGTGGAAGAACCGCTCATCGTGGACACGCTCGCGATCAACCCGGCAGGTGCCGAACAAACTCAGTGATGCGCCAACAGCGTGAAATGCATTTCGCAAACACGCGATAGCTGGGTTGGCTTCATCAACCCAGTATCGTAAGTCTTACATCGGAACGCTGGGTTGATGAAGCCAACCCAGCCTACGGACCGATTAACTCCTCAGCGTCCTGTTGGGATCCCTACTTCCACCCCGTGGTCCAGGTGCCTTCCCAGATGATGTCGACACCGCTCGCGTCGTCCTTGAAACGGACTACCTTCGCCTCGCCACTGCCAAGCTTGTAAAGAAGAACGTGGCCCTTCCCGTCGATCAGCATCGGCGAAAACGCGGTCCAGCCTTTGGTCCAGCTCATGTCGCCGGTGATTTCGACGCCTTGGCCATTGGCCTTGAGCTTGATGAGCTTCGCATCTCCCGTCGCCGCCTTGTAGCCCAGCAGGAACTGCTGCCCCATGTGGGAGACGGGGACCAGGTTCGTCCATCCCTTCGTCCATGCGCCCGTCCACACACCGACAGCAGCGACGTTGTTGCCGCTGCCGGTGATCTCGTCGATCTCAACTTCACCGGTACCGCCTTTGTACAAAAGGACGAACTGTGCGCTGCCCATCTGGTATGGAATGAGCGCCGTCACTCCCTTGTCCCAGGTGCGCTTGTAGACACTCGTCGTGCCATCGCCCGTCGCGCTGATGCGGTCGATGTTGGCGTAGCCGTGGACCGAGTCGTACGCAATGAAATACTTGTCCCCGGCCAGCGTCAGCGGGACGAAATCCGTCCAGCCTTTGTACCAAGTGTTGCTACTGAGCGTGGTCACGCCTGCCCCATGCAGGTTCAAGCGCAGGAAGCTCACCTGGCCGGTGGATGACTTGTAGACGATCGCGTGCGGATGGCCGCCGGTCGCCAGGCGATAGGGCATGAAGTTCGTCCAACCCGTGCTCCACTCCCCGTCCCAGGTCGACGTTATGCCGGTGCCGTCAGGCTTCATGCGGACAATCTTGGTCTCGCCGGACCCGGGCTTGTAGAGGAAGTTGTAGTAGTTGCCGCCCTGCGACCAGCCCATGAAGGTATTGCCGGCACAGTTCAGGCTGATGATCTTCTCGGCGCTGCTCTTGCCCCAGGTGCCATAGGAACTCTCGTTACCTGCATGCGTTTTGATCAACGCGCCCGCGAAGGCGATCCGCACGGCTTGATTATCTTGCAGCTGCGTGTAGTGCTGGTGGATCGCATCCGCCCCGCTCTTGCCGGTACGCCCGACCTGTTCGCCCTGAGCGATTTCCCGCCCAACCGTAATCGGCAACGGGCTCTCCGTCTCAAGATGGATGTAATGGGTGACCCAACCATCGCCGTGATCGAGATAGACCCGGTACTCATCATTCACCATGCCCGCGAACGTCACCTTTCCCGCGGCGGAAGCGAGCACGGGCTCACCCGCGCCGATATTGGCCAGGTTCTCGTCACGGACGGTAAGGTCGATGCTGTCCTGGTCCGGCCAATGGCCGTCGTAGGTCGATGCATCCCATATCTGGCCGCATTCGGCCGGGAATTGAAACAACGGGCGCGGGCCGGCGGCATGTGCCGAGGGCATTGCGTTGACGAGCAATATCGAGCTAAGCAGGAGTGTCGTTTGCAGCTTCATCGTTCTTCTACCTCAAAAGTTTGTCGGTTGTGTGCGACGGGATCGGACGCCGGCAGTCGAGCAGTCCCTAGTCGGCTTCGGCGACCGGACTCGAAGCGGAGCGGCGTCTTGGCCCCGTTCATCCATGTAGTCGCGAAAGCGGGAAAGAACCCGCCACTCGCTGTGGAACGGGCTGGCAGGACGCGAAATGAGCGCGGTAGCCCGTGGGAGGTGGTAAGCGCCGCGTGTGTTGTAGGAGCGCCGTCTCGGCGCGACCTCTCCGCTTCTGACGCGATCTAAAGGGAAGAGCTCGCGGCGGGACGCCGCTCCTACACAAGCTAATGGCCGCTTCTACAAAGGATGAGCGCTCGCGACTACGTCTACGCTTTAGACGTATTCCAGCCACCGACGAATCAGCACCTGCAACGCAAAGCACTTCGCATTCACGTCATCCACGCTGACGAATTTCAGCGTGGCGCGGTCCGGGCCTAACCAGGTGAGCAGTTGTTGCGGGTCGTCGATGGCGCCTTTCGGTATCGTGCGTTTCTTCGCGCCCAGGTGCAGGATCAATTGCACGGCGCCGGCTTGGCGCAGGTGCATGGTGGCGAAGTGTTCGCCGGCATGGAAACTCGGTGCGTTCCACTTTATCGCCTCGCCTATCGCGGTATCCGTCCGCAGCAGCGACTCCCGCAACGCCAGGATCACCGACTTGAGTGGATGATCCAGATCGGCGAGGAAGGCTTCGACGGTTTGCGGGGATTTGGGGCTGGACTTCTTTGCGGGCATGTCCATTCCGGGTGCGGCGCTGAGGTCACCATAATGCCTATGTATTCGCGGGATGGATCGGGCGCAATGGCCTCAACGGCGCAACCTGCCTGCCGTCGTTTGTTGTAGGAGCGGCGTCTCGCCGCGAGCTCTTCGCTTCTGCTCGCAAGCGGCGGAACGTCGCTCCGCACCTCCGTAGCCGTTCAATGGGCGCGATTGAAAACGCGCCGCAGCGCGTCAAGAGGGCGAACGGGCTTCGGTTGCTTTTGGCTTTGTTGCGAGCTGATGGAAAGAGCTCGCGGCGGGACGCCGCTCCTACAGAAGCTACGGCCGCTCGTGCGACTACCGAGATCCCGAAGAAGCAGCGCATTCTGTCGTCGTGCGAACTCTGCCCAGGTTGAAGATCGCCATGCTCACCGCCGCGAGCACCCAAACGCCCACGGCGGCGTACCACATCAACAAGTCGAAGCCATGGGAGAGTGCGGCGCGCACCGCGTCGTAAGCGGCCAACCCATGCGGCAACGCCTGCAGATCACCCAGTACAGATAGGTTGCCGGCGGCGATCTTTTCCGCTGATGCGCGCAGGATCTCGGCACTCACGTGACCACCTAGGCTATCCCGCAGATTGGAATGGATGCCAGACAGCAGAATGAACCCCATGACCGCGATATTGATCGACAAACTGATGAAGCGCGCGCTCATGTCCATGCCGGAAGCCATGCCCGC
Organism: Pseudoxanthomonas sp. UTMC 1351; assembly: GCF_040948865.1. Taxonomy (NCBI): domain Bacteria; kingdom Pseudomonadati; phylum Pseudomonadota; class Gammaproteobacteria; order Lysobacterales; family Lysobacteraceae; genus Pseudoxanthomonas; species Pseudoxanthomonas sp. UTMC 1351. The sequence continues at coordinate 56,938 of NZ_JAVGJT010000032.1, forward strand.
CCGATTGCTTGGAACCGAGCCGGTGGTTGTGTTCGTCACCGGCGTATTGGTCAGGCCCAGTCCGGTACCGGCTAACAACAGGCCTGGCAGCAGCGTTGTCCAGCTGGCGTTTGCGGCGTTCCCGCCCATTCGCAGCAACAAGAAGCCTGTACCAATGACGAACAACCCCGCTGGAATTACCCATCCGGCGCGATATCGCAGGCTCAGTCGCTCGGCCAGCGGCGGCATCACCAATGCCGGCAGCGTGTACGCAAGCAGGCAAGCGCCAGCGACGAAAACGCCGTAGCCCAACACGCCTTCAAGATAGATCGGCAGGTACACGATGAAGGGCCAGAAGCTGAAGTTCATCGCTACCGCGCCGACCATGGCACCGGAGAAATCGCGCAGCTTGAATACCGAAAAATCGAACATCGGATGCGGGTGTTTCTTCTCCGCGCACACGAACACAGCGAATGCCGCCGCGGTGACCAACGCAATGCCAATCGCGGCCGCACTGGTCAATCCCAAACTTGGCCCCTGCGTGATGTAAAACACCAGGCCGAACACAGCCAGCGACAACGTCGCAATGCCCAGGCCATCGAGCTTCTTCGCCTGCGGATCGCGCGATTCACGCACGCCGATAAGCAGCGGAAGCAGCGTCATCGCCATCAGTGGCACATGCACCAGGAACACCCAGCGCCAGTTGGACACCGCGACAATCGCGCCGCCGATGATCGGCCCGAAACCCAGCCCGATGCCAAACACCACGCCCCACACAGCGAATGCGCGCGCACGTTCGCGACCGGCGGGAAACTGGTGCGACAGGATCGCGGTACCGCAGATCAATATCGCCCCGCCGCTGGCGCCTTGCAGGAATCGTGCGGCGACCAACGTCCAGGCGCTGCTCGCCAATCCGCAGATCAGCGAAGTGAACCCGAACAGGACCAGGCCGATGATGAAGATGCGCTTGCGTCCATAGCGGTCGCCCAGCGTCCCGATCGCCATCAGTACCGAGGTACAAGCGAGGGTGTAGGCGTTCATGATCCACTGCATCTGCGCGAAATCCGCCTGCAGCTCGCGCTCCAGCGTTGGCAGGATCACCGGCACGCTGGATATCTCCAGGCCGAACATCAGCGAGGAGAGGGAAACGGCCATCAAGGCGGCGATGTTGTGGTTGATGCGGATCATCTTGGCTCGGGACTGAAGACGTCGGGAAAGTCGCGGCTCAGCGAAGGCAGGCCATCCTTGTGGGAGTGGTGCCGGCATGCCGGCACCGGTAAGTCGCGACCGGAAACATCAACGTCGCGACTTACGTCGCTCCCACAAGGAACGACTACATTGTCAGCAGGACGATCTCATGAGGGAAATGATTTAGTTTTGCGAATATCATTAATTTCCGTCATGTATCCTGCCGCGTCATGGACTTCGACCCGACCCTGCTGCGTACCTTCGTCGCCGTTGCCGATACCGGCAGCTTCACCCGCGCGGCGCAGCGCCAGCACCTGACCCAATCGGCGGTCAGCCACCAGATCCGGCGCCTGGAAGAACAAGTCGGCCGCCGCCTGCTTAGTCGCACGACGCGTAGCCTGACGGTGACCGAAGACGGCGAAGAATTGCTTCGGCACGCGCAAACAATCCTGCAATCGTTCGATACGCTGGCGCGGCGCTTCAACCCTTCTCCGCTGTCGGGCACAGTGCGCTTCGGCGCACCGGAAAACTTCATGAGCGGCCGTCTTCCGCGATTGCTGTGCCGTTTCGCGCGCGATTTTCCGGCGGTGCGATTGGACGTCAGCATCAGCGCCAATCTCGATCTGCCGGCGTTGATCAAGACGGGCGATCTGGACCTGGCCGTGGTGATCTCGGTGCGAGATCCGGACAACTTGGGCGCAGGACGATTGCTACGGCGCACGCGACTGGTCTGGGTGGTGGCAGAATCTTTCGAGCCACCGCGAAACGCGCCCTTGCCGTTCGCGTTCTACCCACCGCCCTGCGTGCATCGGCAAGTCGGTGTGCGTGCGCTGGACGAAGCCGGCATCGATAGCCATATCGTCTTCACCTCGCACAGCCAGGAAGGCATCCACGCGGCCGTGCAAGCCGGATTGGCGATCACCGCCATCGCCCACGATGACGTAAAAGCGGGCATGAGGATTATCGATGGGGAATACGGCCTACCACCCCTGCCCAACATCGACTTCGCACTGGTCTGGAGCAATGGCGGCAAGACGCCCGCATCCACTGCGTTCGGTGAATTGATCTGCGAAATGGCGTAGGCGGTCTTCGTAAGTTCGTTGTAGGAGCGCCGTCCCCGGCGCGAGCTCTTCGCATCAGATCGCGACGGAAGCGAAGAGCTCGCGGCGAGACGCCGCTCCTACAACAGATAACCGACGACACGACCCTCTCTACGTCCACGCGTAACCGTCAAAGAAACCCAATCCACCGCCCCGCGACCAGCGTCGCAATCCAAAGCAACGCCGACGTTCCCGCCAATACGCGTACACGCAACGGCAACGCTCGCGTCGCGTCTGGCAGGCCGGGCGAGCGCCATTGGCGGTGTTGAACCACCACGTTGACCAACGCCAGCGAGAGCAACAGCAACTTCCAGCGGAAGGCGGTGTTCTGCAGATAATCCACGGGATTCACCGAAAACAGCCACGCGCCGGTGAGCACGGCCAACGCCAGACCCGCGGCGGCTGTACGTATCGCCACCGGCGCCAGCACGGACAACGCGGCCTGCGAGCGGCCCAACACCAGGCGCAGGTCCAGCGGCAATATCGCGCCCAACAGCAAGCCCAGGCCGAGAATATGCGCGGCGTTGACGAACAGGTACGCAGTGCCCGATTGCTGCAACCAGCGCGCGCCCGGCCAGTTACCTATCCACTCGACCACCATCGCGCCCACCGCCATGGCGGTGCTCAAGGCGTGCCGGCCAACCGCTCGGGATAGATGTCGTAGTTGCGGCCATCGACGGTGATGCGCACCGCTTTCATGTGCCGCTTGCCCGGCTCCTTGTTGCGGTTGCCCAGCACGGTGATCTGGTCGCCGGCGTTGGCGCTCTTGGCGGTGAAGCCGGAGCGCTCGGTCTGCGAAGGATTGCCCAGGTCGATTTGCCAGCGCGCACCATCGGCCGCTTCAACCTGCAGCTGCGGATGTGGCGGTGCCATCGATACCGACACGATCTTTCCTTCCAACGTGGTCTGCTTCTCCTCGGCCCAGGACCAACCGTGATGCGCCAGCGCGGACGCCGCCAGGGTCAGCAGCAGACCCGCCACCATGCCTCTAACGCAGCGGTTCACTGTCGTTGCCTTGCTCTTCGTCGTCATGCTTGTCTCCTCGTTCTCGTCGGCCGCCATGGACGCGGGCGATAGCCACGATATCGGCGGTCTGGACACCTTAGCGCAAGACTTGCGAGTGCGAGGTAAAGCACCTTAGTCGACTTCACCTGCCTGCTTCCAGCCTGAATCGAGCGTGGCTGCGATTGCATTCAAGTCACCTGATTGGCCGACCCATGCCTGTGGACGACGCACTTCGTAAGCACTGGTGCGAAATCCGGTCGATGAAAGCTGAAGAACCCGATGTTCTGGCGGTCGGGTGCGGCCCGCCCGCGCGTTCTCAGTGCGCCGTGGGTGCGATACCCGTCCAACAAACCTCCACTTCACGTCCGCGGGCAAGACCTTCGAACGAGAGCTATTTTTCGGACTTTTTCTAAAGTCAGGAGGGTTCCCCAGTGCGATATTGCGCGAGTTTTCGCTATGGCACTCGACCTTCAGAGTGCGGCTGGCGATCCACCCATCTGGTCGAGTCTGCCGCTGTTGGCGGGCTCGCATTCGGACAACCCACGCGTTCAAAAGGACAGAGCATTGAGCCATATCACCATCGTGCAAAACGCACAAACTTATCCCACCATTGAAACGCCTCGTAATCGCTCAGGCGTCGCTGCGCCTGGCGCACGTATCAAACGCCACCCCATGTCAATAACGGTCGCGTTGACGCTGGCCGCCATGAGCCATGCAGCGTTCGCTGCTGGTGTGCCGGCGGGCGCAGGCCAAGGCGTGGCCGCAACCAAAGTGGCGGAGGAAATCGATTGCGATGCGACGCCGCGCCATGCCAGCTGCAAGCGCGTCGACGAGAAGCCGGAGTTCGCCAAGCAATCCGGCACCAACCGTGTCTGGTGGCTGGCCGGTATCGGCCTGGCCGGTGCGGCATTGGCTGGCGGCGGTGGCGGTGGCGGTTCCGATAGCGGTGGTGGCGGTGGCGGTGACGGCGGTGGTGGCGGTAATCCCATCAACCCGAATCCCGGCACCGAAGGCGGCAACTACGGTAATGGTGGCGTGCTTGTCGCCGCCGGTCAGCAGGCTCATTGGCAGCAGAACACGAACACGCAAGTGACTGGCGACAATGCGCGCAACGATGGTCAGCTGTCGATCGATGCGGGCACGCTAACCATTCACCGCGACGGTGATCTGCGTAACAACGGCACGCTGGCCATCGGCAGAGCGGCCACGTTAGCGATTCAAAATGATGGTGAACTGGAGAATCGTGGCACGCTGACCTTGAACGGCCGACTGAACATGAGCGGCGACGGCAGCCTGGACAACTACCACACGATGACGGCTGACGGCGCCACCATCAGTCTCAGCGGCGAATCCGACATCGAGAACAACGGCACCATGCGCCTGCGCGGTTCCACCGTGTCGCTCTCGGGCGATTCGGATTTCGATAACAGCACCGGCCGTGGCGCGCGCGGCCAACTGCATCTGGATGGCACGACGTTCGTTTTGCGCGAAATGGCGGAATTCGAAAACCATGGCGACGTGGAAGCCATCAATCTCCGATCCGGCGCCTCGCTGTTCGATATCAGCACCCAGCGAATCGCCGGCAAGAACGAGCGCATCGAGGCGTTCGACAACTACGGCAGTATCCGCATGGATTCGGACGCGCGCGTGCTGACACTGGTGGCCGATAGCCACGACAGCGTAGGCATCAACCGCGTCGGCGGACATATCTCCAGCAACGCACATGGCCAAGCGATGGTGCATGCCCAGGGGCAGCGCGCCACCTTCGTCAATCAGGGCACGTTGACGGTAACCGGCGACAATGCCATCGCCATGAGCGGCCGCAACGGCGCCACCCTGATCAACGAGGGCACCATCAACCTGGGAACCGCCGGTGGAGCGAATGGCACCGGACTGGTCGCCATGCAATCCGACGGCAGCGCCACGCTGAACAACCGCGTCGGCGCGGTCATCAATATCCATGCCGATAACTCGCACGCGTTCAAGGTCACTGGCACAGGCAATGGTCGGATCATCAACAATGGTCTGGTCAACGTCTACGGTTCCGGCAGCGGCGTATATGCCGACGCCGGCAGTGCCGCGGCCGAACGCCCCGGACCGGATGTTCCCTATCAGATCTCGCGTCCCGACTATCGTGTCAGCGGCTATACAGTAGGTACGAATGCCGACGGCAGCGCCGGCCGCATGGTACTCAGCGGCGGTGGTCAGCTGGTGGATGTCGATGTGGACACCGGATTCACTCGCGGAACGGCGGATTCGGTTGTCCATCTTGATGACGTATTTGTCGGCGCGACCGGAGGCGAAGACAACATCCGCAGCCATACCGTCGTCTGGAGCGCACAAGCACAACGCGACGACAGCGGCAATGTCGACATCACCATGAGCCGCAACGACTACGCGGACCTGGTTGCCAGCGACCTGAGCGGGTTCGCCCAGGGACTTGATCAGGCATATACCAACAGCGCCATTTTCCATAGCTTGGAACTGGGCAGTGTCGGCGACCTGGAGCAGGCGGTGTCCCAGCTGTCGGGGCAGGCGTTGGCGGTCGGCACGCAACGGGCACTGGCTGGCGGTCAGGCGTTCTGGACGGCGATGGACGCGCAGCGCCCGGCCAACGGTCTTTCGGTCGTCGCTTACGCTCCCGGCCTTCGCCAGGGCTGGGGTCCGCAAGGGCAAGGCAGTGCGATGAGTCTGGTCACGCCGTTGCGCAATGGCCTGGGCGCCACCGACATTCAGATGGGCGTCCTGCATGCTTCCAATGAAGGTAGCCTGCATGCCTCCGGCGACAGTCTGCGTTCCAACTACTTCGGTGCAGGCTGGACGCGTCAGCTTGGCAGTTTCGAGTGGCGCCAGGGTGTGAGCAGCGAGTGGCACACCCTGGAGTCCACCCGCAACCTAGCCTATGGCAACGTGCGGCAGCGTGCGCGCAGTGAGCGCGACGTCAGCCGCAGTGCCTTCAGCAGCACGCTGAGCCGCGGTTGGAACCTGGGTGCTCTGCAGCTGAGCCCGCGCCTGATGGCCAGTGCTTATCGTCAGAGCGAAGGTTCCTTCAACGAAACCGGTTCCGGCGAATTCAACCTTTCGGCCGGCGCTGTAACCGCTCAAGGTTTGAATATGGAAACCGGCATGGGCTGGCGCTGGTCGGTGGCTCCCGGATTGCAGCTGGCTGGCGATTTCGCCCTGGTCAAGCCGCTGGCATACAGCGCATCGGTACGGACCGGCAGCTTGGAAGGCATCGATCAATTCGACTTCCAACTGCCGGGCATGCGTCCGGACGGCCTGGACCATCGCATGCAACTGGGCCTGGACTACCGCCGCGGCGCCGCGCACATGAACCTGGGCTTGCAATCTCACCGCGTGTTCGGTGAAAGCGACAAGCGCATGGAAATGAGTCTGGCGTATCCGTTCTGATTGCGCGCATCGCGTGTAACTACAGTTGAGAGGCAGGCCACCTTCGGGTGGCCTGCTTCGTTCTGGCACGGGCGCCCGGATCCCGTTCCGATGGCAGCCGCCGCTACCGAATTCCGTATGTATCCACAGTCGCAACGGAAGCCGCATGATGCATATTCAACGCCTGTCGTTCCTTTTCCGGCGCCGGACCCACTATTTGCTATGTGGGCTGAGCTCGCTATGCCTGCTGCTGGCCGCCGGCCAAGTCCATGCCGGCTTCGGGACCTGCGCAAACCCGACCTATTTGCAGCGGTTCGACGAACGGCTGCGCAACTACGACTGCGTAGCATCCGCACAGTACCCGTTAGCCACGCCGGAAGGTCGGCGGCGTCTGCGAATCCTCCATCATCGCGATCCGACGGTCGCCGCCACTTCGTTGAACCAGGCCGCCCGCGGGCTGCGTGCCGCTATCGCGGCGCTGGGCCGCGTGGGCCGCTACTCGATATACGACGTCAGCATCTTATTGGTACACGATGTGCCGCCGCCGGATGAAGACACGCTGGCCATCGCGAACGGCGTCGCCCGCACCGGCGAGGCCACCGCCGAGTGCCAGATCACCCTCTATCTCGGCGCGGCCGGTCCCGACGAAATAGCACCCACCGTCGCGCACGAAATATTTCATTGCGTTCAGGCCGCCACCTACAGTCCCGGACAAAACAAGACCTATCAAGAAGGCCGCGGCGGCACGTGGTGGATCGAAGGTTCGGCCGAATGGTTCGCTTCGCTCGCACTACCCGATGCCTCGCAGTACCAGGACCAGGCAGACGATTTCGCATTCGCGATCCAGCGCAAGCCGTTGTACCGGCACGACTACGAGTCGTTGGTATTTTTCCTGTGGCTGGCTCAACGGGAAGGTCCGGAGCGGGTCATGTGGTTCCTTGCCGGCATGCCGCAGAACCCGGCGCAAGCCGCGCAACGCCAGGCATTGCGCGACGCGATCTCCGACAGCCAATGGATGCGTTTCGCGCTCGATCTGGCCGATGGAAATATCCGCCGCCCGCACGGCCCGCCGTTTCGGGCAACGCTGGCGCTGGAGACACGCTGGACCTGGGACCGCGATCGCAGTGAGCGGCTTTTGCTGCCACCTTTCACGGTGGCAGCCAGGGTCGCCGAGGTTGCTTGCGGTGTCTGGGATACCCAGATCGCGCCGCAACGCATGTACGTTAGCCGACGTCCGCGGCAGCGCGGCGATTGGGCGCCCCTGCCCCCGCAAATAGACACCAGCCTGGACGGCGACAGCCACTACCTGATCGTCGCCGCCAACGCGGACGACACTACGGCCGACCGACGGTTCGGCGTCCGCCAGGCCTCGGGATGCGCGCAGTGCGGCGGCATCACCGAGATCGATGCCTGCCTGGTGGGGAGCTGGCGAGAGAGCGGCGGCGGCGCCGCGCAGTGGCTGCGCGAGAACATGCCCGCTGCCGCGCGACTCCGCTTGGAGAGAGGTGCCGCTCCGACCCTTACGCTTCAGCGAGACGGCATGTATCTGACCAGCGAGATAACCGCGTCGCTATCAATACAACCTGACGGCAGCCGCACGCGCGCGGAAGGCGATGTCCGCGCGCAAGCCAGCGGACGCTGGTCCGCCGCCGACGGCCGTCTGCACCTGTGCTCCGACCTGCAGGCCTTTAGCGGCGAGATACGCCTGGTCGCGCCGAGCCAGACCGTTCGCGGCGCCCTGCCGGCGTCTCCCCCCGGGGAAGGGTTCATGCGCTATACCTGTCGAGGCAATAGCCTGGAAACCATCATGCCCATCCCACGCCCGGATGGTGCCGGCGAACTTCCGCCGATGCGGACCAGCTACACCCGGGTGCACTGAGTGGGATATCGAGTCGGTAGGCAAGGTTGGCTCCATCAACCCGACTCTCATTCGGATAGAAGCAGACCGCCAGCACGTAGGAGGCGGTAAGCCGCAGGCGCGCCGCATCGTTCGCAACGGGTCTTCGCGAGTGATGCGGTTCGCTTTGCTCACCACATCCTACGTGTGTTGCAATTGGCTCCTTTTCCCATGCGAGCGGCGGTCCTGGCCGGGGCCATCTGCGCTTGTTCTAATGCGGCATCGCATTGCTTGCGAGGCTTCGCATGAACGCTCGGACGCTTGCCCACACCACCGGCGGCCTTTCGCATCCACCGCTGGTATTGGCTGGCTCTATTGCCGGCCTGCTGGACATGGTGTGGGTGTGCACGCTGTGGGGCACGCTGGGCGCGACGCCCAAGCGTATCTTCCAGGCCATCGCCTCCGGCTGGGTGGGCAATGACGCCGCTGTCGCCGGCGGCTGGACCACCGCCCTGCTCGGCTTGGCCTCGCACTTCGCCATCACCATCGCCATGGCGTATGCGTACGCATGGGTTGCGCGCCGCCTGCCCGTCCTGATCCAGCGCCCCGTCCTATACGGCGCGCTCTACGGCATCCTTCTGTGGGCGGTCATGATCCACGTCGTCGTCCCGCTCTCCGCCGCGCCCTCTGGACAATCACCGCCCTGGCCCTGGGCGCTATGGGCCAACATCGCTGTGCACATGTTCCTGGTGGGGGTGCCATGCGCATTGGGCGCGCGATGGGCGTTGCGGGTGAGGTAAGCATCGGAGGATGCGGTAAGCCGCAGGCGCACCGCATCATTCGCGCCGGGTCTTCGCGAGCGATGCGGTTCGCTTCGCTCACCGCATCCTATGCTGGCTTTCTCCAGATGACTTGCGCGGCGAGCCCCGATCGCCGCGGACGCATCCGCATCCGATGCCGATGGGCCTCAGCCTACCCCGCGGATTCCGAATAAACGGACCTGTGCCCTCTTTTGCGGGGCCGATCTGGTTGTACAGTTGTTCGCCCGTGTGATCACAAACCTCATCTACCGCCATGACAATGGATCATCTTCGTCGCAACTTCCTGCAGAAGCTGGTGGCATCGGCCGCGGTCGTGCCGCTGCTGTCGCCCTATCGGGCATTCGCCCAAACGGACCGTGCCGGCACCGGCAGTAATCCGGGCCCAACGTTGCGGGTCGCGCTGATGGGACTGGGCAGCTATGCCGACCGAGTGGCAGAAGCCATGCAGTCGTGCAAACGCGCCAGAGTGACCGGGCTCATCAGTGGAACGCCTTCCAAACTCCAGGAATGGGGAGCGAAATACGGCGTGCCGGAAAAGAGCCGGTACAACTATGAGAATTTCGACCGCATCAAGGACGATCCGGACATCGATGCGGTTTACATCATTACTCCCAATGCGCTGCACCGCGATCAGGCGATCCGCGTCGCGAAAGCGGGCAAGCACGTCATCTGCGAAAAGCCGATGGCGGTCAACGCCAAGGAAGGGCAGGAGATGATCGATGCCTGCGCCCAGGCCGGCGTGAAGTTGCTGGTGGGCTATCGGTTGCATTTCGAACCCAAGACGCTGGAAATAATCCGCATGCGCAAGGCCGGCGATTTCGGCAACATCTCGTTCTTCCAAGGCCTGAGCGGCTTCCGCATTGGCGATCCGAATCAATGGCGGCTGGACAAGGCGCTGGCAGGTGGCGGGTCATTGATGGATATCGGCATCTACGCCATCAACGGCGCCCGCTACATGGTGGGCGAAGACCCGGTCTGGGTAACCGCGCAGCAAACCAAGACCGACCCGGTCAAATTCAAGGAAGGGGTGGATGAAACCATCCAGTTCCAGCTCGGCTTCCCCAGCGGCGCGGTGGCGTCGTGCCTGTCCACTTATCAGATGAACCACCTGGACCGCTTTTTCATGACCGGCGAAAAGGGATTCGCCGAGCTGCAGCCTGCCACGGGTTATGGCCCCATCAAAGGCCGTACCCACAAAGGCGAACTCACGCAGCCGCACGCCATGCACCAGACCATCCAGATGGACGAGATGGCCGGCATCATCCTGGACGGGAACAAACCCGTGGTACCCGTCGACGGCGAAGAAGGTCTGAAAGATCTGAAAATCATCGATGCGATCTATGCCGCCTGCGAAACCGGCAGCAGGCAGGCGCTGCGCCTGGACAAGTAGCCCAGGCAAGGCCAAGGGCCGCGCTTGGGGGCGTTGTCTGCGCAAGGAATCCCAGGTGCGTTCGCTCACCACATCCTGGGTGCGATGGAAGTGTAGTAAGCGTCGTGAACTGCAACCCCGCGCCCGCGATTCGTAACGTCACGAACTGCGCAAGTAGAGGCATGAACCTGCCGCCTCGATTGCCGCAACTCTTGGAGGCATGCCGGCACTCGCAGCGGCGTCGGCATGCATCCCAACTTGGCGCGATTACTCCGCTGCCTCGGGCGCGCCCATGTTGCCCTTGCTGTACATGCCGGAGCGATCGAAACAACAGGCACGGCGCTGGCCGCAAGCCAGCTTGTCGCAGGCGGTGGCGATGCGCTTCACCCGCGTCTCGGCTTTCTTGCCCGAGGTGATCCAGTGGATCCAGTCGCGGCGCGCCACCGGCGTCAGGCTGGCCCACTGCGCCTTGGCCGCGGGATGCTCGGCCAGCGCCTTGCGCACATCGGGCGGCACCTGGGGTTCGGGCTCGGTTTCCACTGCGGCCATCTCCAGAGCCACCGTGGCGTCCACGGCAACGCCGGCGGCTTCACGCAGCGCCTTGTCCACCTTGAGCCAATGGCTGCCCTGACCGTCCGGGTCCAGCGTGGCCTGGAAGGCATGCCCGTCCAGCGTGCCGTCCACGGTGACCTGGCTGCGTGCAGGCAGCTTGGCGCTGGCCTCGGCCGGCAGTATCAGGAAGGTCCAGGCCGCGCCCTTCGGCTGCGCCGGCCGCAACAGTTTCGTCTTGAAGCGGATGGCGCCGGTGGTCTTGCCCATGCCAAAACGATAGTACTGACGGCTGTTCGTTCGGCGTGCAGCGGGGTCCGGAATTCGAGCGCGGCTACCGATTGGGGGGAACGGGTCTGGCGCTGCCCGGCCCGCATCGACAAGCCAGGCGGGCATTGCCCCGCTTAGACCCAACAGCGAACCGTTCTGCGGGAGTCAGGCCCCGCGGCCGGCCGAACCCAGAGCGGGGCGGTCCAACCTGCCCCTTTCCCGTTCGGTCTCGAATATTCGCCCGGGGGGGGCTGGTATTCGATTCGCAACTGTGCATACACTATATACACAGTATGTACAGCAGCATAAACATCTCGCAAACCGACGTCCGCCCCATGTATCTGCAGATCATGGAGCAGATCCGCGCTCGCATCGCGGCGGGCGATTGGCCAGCGGGCAAGGAATTACCGTCGATTCGTGCATTGGCAGCGGCCTTGAGCGTCAGTGTGATCACGGTCAAACGCGCCTATCTGGAACTCGAAAACGGGGGCGTCATCGTGACGCGCCACGGCAAGGGCTCGTTCGTCGCCGACGTGAACGGTCTGGCGAACGAGCTCAAAACAGAAGAACTCGACGAACACCTGGCCATCGCCGCCGGTCTCGGTCGCCAGCTTGGACTTACGCCCGATGAACTCGCGGAGCGACTGCGCCGCGCCATTCGCTCCCTGGACAAGAAATGACCACGACCAAGCACATCGAGATGCGCAATGTTCGAAAGGCATTCCGCTTCTTCACCCTCGAGGACCTGTCGCTCGACCTCGAGCCCGGCCAGATCATGGGGTTCGTGGGGCCCAATGGCGCCGGCAAGAGCACCAGCATCCGCCTCATGACGGGATTGCTCACGCCCGATGCCGGCGAGGTGCGCGTGCTCGGCCACGCGATGCCGGACGCGCAGGCGATCGCCAAGCGCGATATCGGCTTCGTGTCCGATGACATGCGCCTCTTCGGTCATGCAAGCGTTGGCTGGCACATGAAGTTCGTCGCTTCCCTCTATCCGGGGTGGGACCCGCAGTACGCGAAGGCGCTGGTCAAGCGCTTCAACCTGCGCATCGACCAGAACGTGAGCGGCCTATCGAGCGGCGAGCATGTGAAGGCGGTGCTGATGCTCGCCCTCGCCCGTCGGCCGCGGCTGTTGATTCTCGATGAGCCGACCTCGGGCCTGGATCCGGTAGCACGCCACGAAGTCCTCGCCGAGTTCATGGACGTATTGCGTGATGAGGATCGCTCCATCCTGTTCTCGTCGCACAACACGGTTGATGTGGAGCGCATTTCCGATCGCATTACTTTCATCGATCGCGGCCGCCTGGTGGACAGCAATGACAAGGAAGACTTCCTGGAACGCTGGCGCCGCATTCAACTGCAGCTCCCCTCCGGCGCCACGCTGCCCGACCTGCCGCACTTGGTGAGCCAGGTGGCAGACGGTCAGTTCGTGACGCTGACGACCAATCACTACTCGAAGGACCTGATCGCGTTCCTCGGCTCCAGCGTGCGCGAAGTGCACCGCATGAGTCTCGAGGAGATCTTCGTCGCAAATGTCATGCATCACCGGGAGGCGCGCGGCGAATGAACATGCTGACTCGAAAACTGATCGCCAAGGAGTTCTATCTGCACCGCTGGCTCATCGTCGGTTCGACGGTCGCCGGACTCGCCGGCCTGGCCATCGCCGCCGAAGGCCAAATGCGTTTCAACATCGGCATGCTGACCTGGCTCACGTCCATCATCGCCTTCGGCGTGATGCTGGCGATGCTCGGCATTGCGAACGAACGCAAGGAACACGCCCTGCAGTTCGTACTGAGCCTGCCTTTGTCGCCCGGCGATTATGTGCGAATCAAGCTCTTCGGCCTCTTTCTCTGTTACCTCGTGCCGTGGGCGATCCTCAGCGCCGGTACCGTCGCGCTCCTGCTGGTGAGGCCCAACCTGCCGGACGGCCTGCTGCCGTTCGCGTTGCTGCTGTCCGGCTTCATGCTGGTCAACTTCTCGGTGGTGCTGTGTGGCGCGCTGCACACCGCCTCCGAGGGCGTCATGACCATTGTGATCATCGTGACCAACATGGGCGTCACGCTGTTCATCTTCCTGGTCGGCGGCGTTCCGTCGTTGAACGACCATCTGCACGCGGCAGTGCCGGTGTGGAACGGCGCTTTCTGGATAGTGCTCGCGGCCGAAGCCGCGACGCTGCTGGTCGCGCTCTCACTGCCTTACTTCGTGGCGGCGCGCCGTCGCGATTTCATCTGAAGGGGCACAACATGAATAACACTATTGTCTCCGAGAACCGCTTGCACGCACTGGACGCGGTACGCGGCTTCGCCTTGCTGCTGGGTGTCGCGTTTCACGCGGCGCTCTCGTTCATGCCCGGCTGGCCACCCGGGATCTGGGCCATGAACGACAACTCGCCAAGCCAGTTCCTGAGCGACGCGGCTTTCGTCGCCCACATCTTCCGCATGTCGCTGTTCTTCTTCATCGCCGGCTACTTCGGGCGGCTACTGCACCTGAGGCTCGGCACCGGCCCGTTCTGGGTCAATCGCGGCAAGCGCATCGCCCTACCGCTGGTCGCCGGCTGGGTCGTGCTGTTTCCCCTCATCAGCTTCATATGGGTCACCGGGATGACGAAGGTGTTCGGCGGCACGGTGCCGCCCATGCCGGAGATGCCCAAGACTCCGGGCGCCTTTCCGCTCACCCACCTGTGGTTCCTCTATCAACTGTTGCTCATCTACGCGGTGGTGCTCGCCGTCCGCGCGATCGTCGCGCGCCTGGACCACGCGCAGAAGCTGCGCTGCTTCGCCGACACGTTGCTGTCGGGCTCGATTCGCACCATGACCGGCGTGTTCGTCTTCGGCATTCCACTGGCTGCCGCGCTCATGGCGCTGCCGATGTGGTTCTACTGGCAGGGCATTCCCACGCCCGACCAGTCGCTCATCCCACAGGTTCCCGCCATGGTGGGCTTCGGCACGGCATTCACCATCGGCTGGCTGGTGCATCGCTCAAAGGACGCGCTGACGCTGCTTTCCTCGCGCTGGATCCAGCACCTGGTGTTTGCCGTGGTCGCCACCGGCTGGCTCATCCACGTCATGCACAGCACACCCATGGCCGTGCCCGGCACTACCAAGACGCTTTATGCGCTGGCCTTCGGCGTTGCGGTGTGGAGCTGGGTGTTTGCGCTCACCGGCGTGGCGCTTCGCTTCTTGTCCAGTTACAGCGCCGTGCGCCGCTACATTGCCGACGCTTCGTACTGGATCTACCTGGTGCACCTGCCGGTGGTGGTGGCGTTCCAGGTGTGGGTGGGCCACTGGCCATTGCACTGGAGCGTGAAGTATCCCTTCATCCTGGTTGCGAGCTTCGTGGTGCTGTTCCTCAGCTATCACTATCTGGTGCGGTCCACCTTCATTGGCCAGTGGCTCAACGGCCGCAAGTATCCTCGCCACCCTGGTCGAAACCCTCTACCGCCTGGCTCAACACCAACCTCGCCTTTGCCAGCCGGCACCGACAGCGGCAGCGGCGCGCCGGTGGCGCGGCTTCACGGCATCACCAAGCGGTTCGGCGCCACCACGGCGCTCGCCGGCATCGACATCGAAGTGCGTCCCGGCGAACTGCTGGCCGTGCTCGGCCCCAACGGCGCCGGCAAGTCCACCGCGATATCGCTATGGCTGGGCCTCATCGAACCGGATGCAGGCGCCGTCACGCTGCTCGGCGGCAGTCCACAAGACATCGCGCGGCGCCGCGGACTGGGCGTGATGATGCAGGACGTCGAGATGCCGAAGGAATTGCGCGTAGGCGAGCTCGTTGCCCTTGCCTCGAGTTATTACGCGAATCCGCTTGAAGTCGATGAGACGCTGCGGCGTGCCGGAATCGCACCGTTGGCGGATCGCCCATACGGAAAACTGTCTGGCGGCCAGAAGCGCCAGACCCAATTCGCGGTAGCGATCTGCGGACGGCCGAAGGTGTTGTTCCTCGATGAGCCAACGGTGGGTCTGGACATCCAGGCGCGCGAGGCGCTGTGGAAGAGTATTCGCACACTGCTCGCCGATGGCTGTTCCATCGTCCTGACCACGCATTATCTCGAAGAGGCCGAAGCGCTCGCGGACCGCGTCGTGGTCGTCGCCAAGGGACGCGTCATAGCCGCCGGTAGCGTGGACGACATGCGCGCGCTGGTCGTGCGTCGCCAGATCAGCTGCGAGTCGTCAGTCACCGCGGACGAAGTGCGCGGTTGGCCGGGCGTCGTCGAGGTCAGCCACGATGCAATGAAGCTGCAGATCACGGCCACCGATGCCGAAGATGTGGTGCGCCGGCTGCTGGCAAGCGACGCCAGGCTTGCGCGCCTCGAAGTGCGCCAAGCGGGGCTCAATGAAGCATTTACCGAATTGACACGGGAGGCCGCATGAACTCGATGACATTGACCCCGGCCGGCTCTACGCCGGCCGCTCCGACTTCGCGTCGCATCTTCGGCGCGTATCTGGCGGAGACGCGCTATGAGCTGATGCGGCAGTTGCGCAACCCCGGCATCGCCATTCCGGTGCTCGTGCTGCCCGTGGCGCTGTACTCCCTGTTCGCCGTCGCGATCGCAGGTGAAGCCATCGCCAAGGATCCGAGCGTTGGCATCTTTCTGTTCGCGGGCTTCGCCATCATGGCGGTCACCATGCCGGCCTTGTTCGGCATCGGTGCCACCTTGGCGCTGGAGCGAGACATGGGGCTGTTGCGCCTCAAGCGCGCGCAGCCGGCGCCGGCGGGCGCGTGGCTGGTGGCGAAGATTGCCTGCGGCATTGGTTTGGGGTTCATTTCGTACCTGCCCCTGGTCATCGTTGCCCTGGCCTCCGGAAAGCTCGCACTGGATGCGGGCCAGATGGTCGCCATGAGTGCCGCGTTGTTGTCGGGCACGATTCCGTTCTGTGCGATGGGGCTCATGGTCGGCACCCTGGTCAGCGGATCGGCGGCACCGGGTTACGCCAATCTCATCTATCTACCCGGATGCTACTTGTCGGGCATGTTCTTCCCGCTGCCGAAGTCGATGTATTGGCAAACGCCCATCTGGCCACAGTTCCATCTCGACCAGCTCGCAATGTATGCGGCCGGCGCCACGAAGTTCCAGTTCGAGCCCCTCATGATCGCCATCGTCTCGCTGATCGCCTACACCGCGCTCTTCAGCGCCGTCGCGATCTGGCGCCTGGCCCGCAAGGGGTAGCGGGAGAATCCAGGTTGCAGATGGACGAGATGCAAACACCCATGACCGTAGGAGCGCCGTCTCGGCGCGAGCTCTTGCTTTATCGAACCACCAGGGAAAAAGCTCGCGGCGGGACGCCGCTCCTACAAAAGCAAACGCCCATGACCGCAGGAGCGCCGTCTCGGCGCGAGCTCTTGCGCTATCGAACCGCCAAGGAAAAGCTCGCGGCGGGACGCCGCTCCTACAAAAGCAAACACCCATGACCGTAGGAGCGCCGTCTCGGCGCGAGCTCTTGCTCTATCGAACCACCAGGGAAAAAGCTCGCGGCGGGACGCCGCTCCTACAAAAGCAAACGCCCATGACCGTAGGAGCGCCGTCCCGGCGCGAGCTCTTGCTTTATCGAACCGCCAGGGAAAGAGCTCGCGGCGGGACGCCGCTCCTACAAAAGCAAATGCCCATGACCGTAGGAGCGCC
>NZ_JAVGJT010000033.1:0-52631 GCF_040948865.1 Pseudoxanthomonas sp. UTMC 1351
GGCACAGTTCCAACGACGGGCTGTCCCCGGTAGAGTTTGAGAAGCAGTACGCACTAAACGGCTGACGACTGTCTACAAAAGCCTGGGCGATTCAGCATCAACGTAATGATCAGGCAGAGAGCGGTTAGGAACGTCGCGCCAAAATTGATCCAACCAAGAAGGTTGATCAGGCGGCCGTTGGTGCGTTGCCCCATGATTTGGCGGTCGTTGGTCATCCGGCAGCATCAACAGAATCAGCAGTGGCACCGTAAAGCCTTGCACGGATCGGACTTGGCGAGAAAGGCTGCGACTACGTACGCGAACAAGGCGAGCGCGAGCCGGCGAAATATTCTGCGCAACAAGTAATAAGAGCCGAGCATCTGAAGTATGCAGATCAAAGCAGCCGCGATTGGAACGATCGCCGGGATGGGGAGGGTAATCAGCAGATTAACTGCTGTGCCAATTCCGTAAAGCCCGCGGCTGCCTGGATAGCATTGGCCATGAAGACACTGATCATCGTGGGATACAGAACCCAGTGCCACCTGTCAGCTCGTCATGGCAGCAGCATCGGCATAGCGTCCTTGTGGGAGCGACGGTTTTTAACAGCCGAATGGCTGGTCAAGTCGCGACGTTGATGTTTCCGGTCGCGACTCACCGGTGGTGGCATGTCACCACCACTCCCACAAGAAATTCGTCCGCGCCTTTGTAGGGCCGAGCTTGTTACATCCACTTTTTTTGGCGCTGCTCCTGGCTCCGAGTGCAAAGTGGCTACGTCGCTGCTTTTGCGACATACCGATAAGCGAAAAGCACTATCCAGTACCGCCTCGGTAGGAGCGACATAAGTCGCGACCGGGTGGGTGGTTGTCTGAAAGAATCGCGACTCACATCGCTACGAACTCGGAAAGGTGAGATGGAAAATCATCGACAGTCGCTCGGCAAGCCGCACTGCCGCCACGCCGCTTGCAATGGCTGTCCACGTTGTCCAAGATCGACGGAGCGTTGCAGTCATTCGATAAGAAGGTAGATGTCACATGAAAAGTGCTTTTGCTCTGTGCTTGTTCTTGCTGGTGGGGATGAGTGGGAATTCATACGCTGCCGAACGTTCGCCGAAGCACTATGTCTACTTTCACAGCCGGGGGCAGGAAGGGAGGGGCATCCAGGCGGATAAATCATTGCGCGATACTAGATTCAGTGGCGCACAAATTGTCTATACATGGCGGACCCTTGAGCCGAGCAAGAATCGCTATGACTTCAGTGCGATTAGAGAAGACATCGCCTATCTGGATTCGATTGGAAAGCAGCTGTGGATCCAGCTGCAAGACAAGTCATTTACGCCTCGCCGAAACGTTCCCGATTACCTTCTTAATGACCCGCGCTACAAGGGTGGCGTGATCAAGCAGAGCATGCTGAGCGCTCCCGAACGCGATCCGAATAAGCCGCCCACCGACGACGAGTACGGTTGGTCCGCCAAGATTTGGGAGCAGACGGTACGAGAGCGGTATCAGAAATTGGTCCAGCAGTTGGGAAAGGAATTTGACGGGAAAGTCGCCGGCATCAATTTCAGTGAGAGTTCGATCGATATCGGTACCGAGAATGCGGATGGAACCACGACCTTTCCCGACGACTTCAACCCACAAGATTATGTGGATGCGATGCAGGAGAATATGCGCGTGTTGGCGGCCTCGTTCACGCGATCGACTCCCATGGTCTACCTGAACTTCGTGCCGGGCGAATGGCTGCCATGGGATGACAAAGGCTATATGCGTAGCCTGTTCGACGAGGCAAGGAGGCTCAAGATGGGAATAGGTGGCCCGGACCTTATGCCTTATCGCAAAAGCCATATGGCGCAGACCTATGGATTCTTCAGGGAATATCCCGGCGCTCTGGTGAAGGGCATGGCGGTACAGGACGGGAATCTGCGGCAGATCAATCCCAGGACCGGCGAGAAAAACACGGTGAACGACATCCAGGATTTTGCCGAGCAGTACCTGGAGCTGGACTATATCTTCTGGGCGAAAGATGAACTCAGCGATGAGATGCTCAAAGAGCTGTCGGATGAGGGAACGTGAATAAGAGCCTGCGTATCGCCACGGCGATGTCGAATCTTAAAGCGATCAACCCGAAAATCGGGGATGCGAGCAATGCCTTCTTGCAAGCAGCAGACGCGTCATCCAACACTGTCTTTGTGGGAGCGACGTGAGTCGCGACCGGAAACATCAACGTCGCGACTCACGTCGCTCCCACAGAACCGCTATGCGGAAAGCCGCGTGGTACGGCATATGGCACGTCTCGGCTGACCGCTACGCCGACCTGCCAGTGCGGTGCAACACAAACAAAAACGCCCTAAGTCGTTGACGACAAAGGGCGCTTGAGTATTTGGTGCCGAAGGTGGGACTCGAACCCACACGCTTTTAACGGCGGCGGATTTTGAGTCCGCTGCGTCTACCATTCCGCCACTTCGGCGCGGACGCGAAGTATAGCCGAAGCGAGGCGCTCGCCGACAGGGGTTGAGGTCCGATTCGATTCAGTTGGTGGCTCAGGCCGCCTGATCGGTGCCCAGCAGGCGTTCGCCGCGGCGCTGCCAGCCTTCCACGTTGGCGCCTTCTTCGGGCGTATAGATGCCGCAGCGGACCATGGTGCGCTGGTACACGTGCAGCGACACGGCCACCGCCTTATCGCTGGGGTTGCGGATGGTGTGGTACTCGTGCGGCGGAATCAGGCTGCCGGCAGAACCGGTGCCGGCTTCGATGGTGCCGGCGGCAACGAAGCGATAGCGTTCTTGATCGTGCTCGGCCAACTCGTACTGGGTGATTTCCAGCCGGCCGCGCCAGACGCCTTCCACGCACCACATGCCGGAATGATCGTGGATCTTGGTGCCTTGGCCGGGGCCCCAGGTCATGGCGATGACGCTGTAGCCAAGATCCGGGCTGGTGTAGACCTCGCGGCGTGCGTAGTGATCGGCAATGGGTTCCAGCACGCAGGCAGGCAGGGCGATGTCGTCGTCGCAGATCAGCTCGCACAGCGACTTGCGCAGCGCGTCGGTGACGGCCTTGTCATCGCCTAATGCGACGGCCGCATCCAGCGATGCGACCAGTTTGTCGTGGCCCGGAAAATCGAGGCTCATGAGGCGTTCCCAGAAGAAAGTGGAGGCATTTTACTCCGCGCCTGCGTGGTGGGAATGTCCTTGCGGTGTCTTCTGCGGCGAGATTGGGCCGGTGCGGGCGTTTGGGAGGAGCTCGCGCCGGGGACGGCGCTCCTACACCAGGTGCGGGACTCCCGAAGGACGAGCTCTCAGAGGGCGGCCAGGAATCCGGCCACGGCGGGGCCAAAACGGGCGAAGTCGACCAGGAAGGCGTCGTGGCCCTGCGGTGAGTCCAGCGCAAGGAATTCCGCTTGTGCGCCGCCCGCGGCGAGTCCTTCGGCAATCTGCTGTTGCTGTTGCAGCGGGAACAGGATGTCAGTGGTAGCACCGATGGCTAGCGCTTTTTCCACTCGGATGCGCGCCAGCCCTCCCATCACGTCGCCGTCGGCACGCTGTCCATGGGCATACTCGGCCAGATCGAACCAGTCCATCGAGCGGCTGAGGTAGAGATAGCAATTGGGATCGAAGCGCCGCACGAAGCGCCGCGCGTGGCCTTCCAGGTAGCTTTCCACTTGGAATTCCAGGCCGAACGGATCCTCGTCTGGACGGTCCGACTCCAGCCTGACGCGGCCAAAACGGCCATCCCATTCCAATGCCGAACGGTAAGTGATGACGCCCAGCTTGCGCGCCATGCGCATGCCCGATTCCGGGTAGTTGCCGTCGTCGTAATGGCCGTTGTTCCACTTCGGGTCCAGCCGTATTGCCTCGCGCTGCAACGAGCGAATCGCGATGGAAAACGGCAGCGCTTGCGCGCTTCCGGAGATATTGATGTGTGTACGCGCCGCGCCCGGGTGGCGCAGCAGGAACGCCAACGCGGTCATCCCGCCCATCGAATTGCCGATGATGCAGGCCAGCTGCCGGATGCCTAACCCATGCACCACTTCATACGCCGCGTCGGCAACGTCTTCTATCGATAGTTCCGGAAAATCCAGCCGATACCGATCGCCTGTGGCGGGGTTGATCGACGCCGGTCCCGTGGAGCCTTTGCAGCTACCCAGCGAATTGACGCAGATGACGAACCAGCGATCCGTATCGATAGGTTTGCCAGGACCGACCATCGCTTCCCACCAACCGTCTTCCGGATTGGCGGCGTTGCGGGCGGCATGTGCGTCCGGTGACAGGCCGGTGACGATGAGAATGGCGTTATCGCCAGTCGCGTTCAGTTCGCCCCAGGTTTCGAACGCCACACGTGCGTTGTGCAGCTGACCGCCGCGTTTCATTGGAAACGGCGACGAGAGCGGATGAAAGCGTGTGCCGGGCGGGATGAATTCGGTCATCGGGCGAGTTTAGGGAAACGGGACGAAGTACGCCATTTCCGCGGATGGATCGCAGTTTCCTTCTACCGGAGGGAGAAGGAAAAACGTCGCCCATCCTCAAACCATTATTTGGAATGTCGCTCGACCTACTCGACGACCTTGTCTATGCGCAGGGAATACTCGGCGCCAGGCCTTACTTCAGCCTTGAGCGGAGTGGCTTCCAGATCGCCAGGTTTGGCCGCGACGTCGCCCCCCTTGGAGACGCGTGCCACCAGCTCGACATTGCCGGCTTGGGAGAGCTTCATGGTGGGCATGGGGCTGTCGCTGTCGCTCAAGGCGACCGTAATCGGGAACTCGGTCGCCGGCACCCGCTTGGCGGCGACCGGCATCGGCGGACCGCCGGCTTGGCGCGCGAAAACGAATAAGGTATCGCCTGGGGAAAGGTTGGCTTTCAGCTTTGGCGCGATATCCACCACCACGGTCAGCAAGGCTGGCGAAGTGGCTGCCGCAGGTGCTTCGGGCAGTGGCGGCAAGCCGGCTTCCGAGCGGGCAGTATTGATTTGGGTCCTTAAAGCCGTGGCGGCAT
This sequence comes from Pseudoxanthomonas sp. UTMC 1351, assembly GCF_040948865.1. Taxonomy (NCBI): domain Bacteria; kingdom Pseudomonadati; phylum Pseudomonadota; class Gammaproteobacteria; order Lysobacterales; family Lysobacteraceae; genus Pseudoxanthomonas; species Pseudoxanthomonas sp. UTMC 1351. The sequence goes on from NZ_JAVGJT010000033.1 coordinate 4,964, forward strand.
TCGCGTCTACTTGCGTCAGCAGCGGCTCCCAGGTCTTGGCCGCTTCGGCTGGTCGGCCGTTCTGGCGCTGTGAGACGCCCAAAAACCAGCGCGCACGCTGATGACTCGGCTCGATCGCCAGTGCGCGATAAAGCAGCGTCACCTCGTCGCTGCCAAGCCTTCGTTGCGGGTCGGCGAACATCCGTGTCTGTGCGGCTTCCACCAGCAGGTCGGCGTTGTCAGGCATCAGCTTGATAGCGCGGTCGAAAGCCGCGCGTGCCTCGGGGTAGCGCTCTTGCGCGGTGTACGACTTGCCTAGCAGACGCCAGCCTTCCGGTTCGTTGGGGTGCTTCTTCAGTTCCGCTTCCAGTTGCGTCACCGCTTCTTCCAGCGTTGTCGGCGCGACTTGCGCGGCCGGATTCAGCGCATCGGGCGTGCCCACCACGCGGTAAAGCGCGAACGTAACGATGCCCAGCGCCGCCAGCGTACCGAATACCAGTCCACGCGAATCGCGCCACAGCGGCCACAACACGCCCATCAGTACGGCGACGGTCAACAATGCAGCAAGCGCGGCGAACGATCCCATCACCACTCCTGATCTTCATCGGGTCCGGTAACCGGACGACCGCCGCGTTTTTTCACGATACGCCACACGATCAACCCACCGGCGATCAACAGCAGCGCAGGACCGAACCACAAGAGCCAGGTGCCAGGCGTTACTTCAGGCTTGTACAGTACGAATTCGCCGTAGCGATCCACCAGGAAGCGTTTTACTTCCGCATCCGATTTGTCCTGACGCATCAGGTCGAGCACTTCGCGGCGCAGATCATGGGCGATCTGCGCGTTGGAATCGGCAAGTGATTGGTTCTGGCACATTACGCAACGCAGCTCGGCGGTCAGCTGGTGGAAGCGAGCTTCCTCGGCGGCGTTGTTGAATTGCAGCGGTGTGGGATCGTTGGCCTGAGCGAAAGCGTTGCCTGCGAACAAAGCCAGCAGGAAAACCCAACGTAGAGCCGAGCTTGCTCGGCTGTTCTTTGCACGGACCCCATTGACGAAGGGCAGCCGAGCAAGCTCGGCTCTACCAGAAGCGGTGGCAGACCGGACGCTCATCGCTCAGCTTCCACCTTCTCAAGCGCAGGGATCAATTGGTTTGCGATGATGGCGTCGTCGATGGCGCCCACATGCTTCCAGCGGATGATGCCCTTGCCGTCGACCAGGAAGGTCTCCGGCGCGCCGTAGATGCCCCAATCAATCGCGGTGCGGCCTTCCATATCGGCGATGACCAGCATGTACGGATTGCCGAACTGCTCCAGCCAACGCAGCGCATCCTCGCGCTCATCCTTCAAGTTGTAGCCAATGAAGCGCACGCGCTTGGTCAGCGCGAACTTGGTCAGCACGGGATGTTCAACGCGGCATTCCGGGCACCAGCTGCCCCAAACGTTCATGACATATGGCTGGCCTGCCAGGTCGGCCGGCGTGATGCGTTTGTCGGGTTCGTGCAGCGATGGCAGATCGAACGCAGGCGCCGGTTTGCCGATCAGCGGCGAGGGCAGGGCGTCGCGATCGCCGCGGCCGGACTGCTTCACGCCATAGAACAGCAGTCCCATCAGGCCGATGAAGAACAACCCGACCACGACCATGGCGAAAACCAATGCGCCGTGCGATTTCTTGGGCGGGGGCGCGGACATGGGAGATTGCGCAGGTGTGTTCATGAGGTCTTCGCTTCATAGGTACGGCGGAAGCGCTTGTCCGCCGCGGTGACGAATCCGCCCAGCGCCATCAGCGCGGCGCCGAGCCAGATCCAGCGTACGAAAGGTTTGATGTGCACACGCACGGCCCAGGTGTCATCGCCCAGCCGGTCGCCCAGCGCCACGTAGACATCGCCGAACAGGCCAGGGCGAATGCCGGCTTCGGTCATTACCTGGCCGCCGCTGGCATAGGCGCGCTTCTCAGGGTGCAGCAGAGTCAGCGGGCGATCATTGCGCAGCACCTGCACATGGCCACGGTCGGACACATAGTTGGGGCCGCGGACTTCATCCACACCTTCGAAGCGGAAGCCATAACGGCCCACTTCCACCGTTTGGCCCAGCTTGAGCGCCAGTTCGCGCTGTACGTTCAAGGCTTCCACCAACAAAGCGCCTACCAGGAATACCGCGATGCCGAAATGCGCCAGCGTCATGCCCAGCATCTCCGGCGTGAATCGACCATTGCCGCGCACCCGCGTCCACACGAAGCGCAACGTACCCAGTGCGACCCACGCTGCCGCAAAAACGCCCGCAGCCGTTTTCCACTGGCCTTGTGGTGCCATGAAATAGGCAATGACGGCCAGCACCAATGCGAACACCGCCCATGGCAGCAGCATCGATACTGGTTTGGAGACTTGCTCGCGCTGCCAGCGCGTCAACGGGCCGAACGGCACCAGCAGCACCAGCGGCGCCATCAGCAAAACGAAAAGCAGACCGAAATACGGCGGACCCACCGATATCTTGCCCATGCCCAGCGCATCGGCCAGCAGCGGATACAAGGTGCCCAGCAACACCATGCCGCAGGCGGAAGTAAGCAGCGCGTTGTTGATCAGCAACAGCGTTTCGCGCGAGCTGGCGGCGAAGCCACTCTTGGGATCGGTATCGCTGTCGGTCAGGCCTTGCACGCGCAGTGCGTACAACAGCAGCGAACCGCCGATCACCAGACCAAGGAAGATCAGCACGAACAGGCCGCGAGTGGGATCGGCCGCGAAGGCGTGAACACTGGTCAGCACCCCGGAGCGCACCAGGAACGTGCCCAGCAACGACAGCGAAAAAGCCGCGATAGCCAGTAGTAGCGTCCAGCCGCGGAAGCTTCCACGCTTCTCCGTCACCGCCTGCGAGTGCAGCAGTGCAGCGCCCACCAGCCAAGGCATGAAGCTGGCGTTCTCCACCGGGTCCCAGAACCACCAGCCGCCCCAACCCAGTTCGTAATACGCCCACCAACTGCCCAGCGCGATGCCGATGGTCAGGAAGCCCCAGGCGATATTGGTCCACGGACGTGTCCAGCGCAGCCAGCGCGCATCCACGTTGCCATCCAGCAACGCGGCGATGGCGAAGGCGAACGGCACCGCAAAACCCACGTAGCCGACGTACAGCATCGGCGGATGGATGATCATGCCGGGGTCTTGCAGCAGAGGATTCAGATCGCGGCCTTCACCGGGCGAGGGCAGCAAGCGGATGAACGGGTTGGAGGTGAAGATCAGGAACGTCAGAAAGCCGATGGCGATGATGCCCATCACACCCAGCACGCGCGCGATCACCTTCTCAGGCAGCGCGCGCGAGAACAGGGCGATAGCGGCGGTCCACACCGCCAGCACCAGTGCCCACAACAGCAACGAACCTTCATGCGAGCCCCATACGGCGGTGTAGCGGTACACCAAGGGCAACAGTGAATTGGAATTCTGAGCGACGTACTTGACCGAAAAGTCCTGCGTCACGAACGCAGTGGTCAGTACGACGAAGGCCGCCAGCACCAGCAGCAATTGCATGTACGCGGCAGGCCGCGCCACCGCCATCCAACTGGCCTTGCCGCGCTGCGCACCCGCCAGCGGCAGCAGCGTCTGTAGCACCGCCACCAGTAGCGCGAGGATCAGCGCGATTTGTCCGAGTTCAGGCAGCATGGGGGCAGGGACCAGAGGTCAGAGGCTGGAGGCCAGAGCGAATGAAAGGACAGATGGCGCTTGCTTTAGCTTTTCCCTGGCCTCTGAACTCTGGCCCCCGGTCTCTTCCAAAACCGATCAAGGCGTTTGCTCCGCCCGATCCTGCACCGGCGCCTGCACATCATGCTTCTGATGCGCCTTGCCCATCTTGTCCGCCACTTCCTTGGGCATGTAGGCCTCGTCATGCTTGGCCAGCACGTCTTCGGCGACGAAGACACCGTCCTTCATCGTGCCGGTCGCAACGACCGCTTGGCCCTCTCGGAACAGGTCCGGCAGGATACGGTCATACGTCACAGGCAACTGCGCGTCGCCGTCGGTGACGCGGAACTGTGCGACCAGCGAACCAGGTTCGCGCTTGAAAGAGCCTTTTTCCACCATGCCGCCCAGGCGGAAACGCGCGCGTTCGCCGGCTTCGCCGCGTAGGACCTCAGCTGGCGTATACAAGTAGGCGACATTGCGCTGCAAAGCGAACGCGATCAGCGTGGTGGCAATGGCGGCCACGGCAACGATCAGCAGCACCAGCAACAGCCGGCGGCGGCGGGTCGGATTCATCGGGTCAACTCCACAGGCGCCGAGCGCTTCGTATCGCGCGCGGCACGCATCCGCGCCGCGCGCAACTCGCGGCGGATCTGCAGGCGCGGCGCAACAAAATCCCATAGCAGCACGATGGCGAACACCGCATAAGCAGCGGCCACGTACGACACATAACTCATGATTCCACCTCTGTACCGGGGCGTCCCGCCAAACGTGCGACCCAATCCTTGCCGGATTCGCGCCGCAGGTTGTCGGCGCGCGCGCGCGCCAGCAGCGAACCGGCGAACCAGAATTTGGTGGCGACCACCATCAGCCACAGCGGCAGCACCATGCTGGGGTCCATCTTCGAACCGCCGGTCAGACTGATCGTTTGACCCTGGTGCAGCGAATTCCACCACACCACCGAATAACGAATGATCGGCAGCAACGCCACGCCGACGATGGCGAGTAAGCCGGCGGCGCGTGCGGCGGCGCGGCGGTCGTCGATGGCGTTGTACAAACCCATGACACCCAGATACAGGAACAGCAGGATCAGTTCGGTGGTCAGCCGAGGGTCCCAGTCCCACCAGGTGCCCCACATCGGCTTGCCCCAGATCGATCCGGTGAGCAGCGTGATGAGAGTGAAGGCCGCACCGATGGGCGCGCAGGCCATCGCCAGGATCTCGCACAACTTGATGCGCCAGATCAGAGCAATGGCGGCGTAGACGGCCATCAGGCCGAACACGAACAGGCTCATCCAGGCGCTGGGCACATGGATGAAGAGAATTCGGTAGCTGTCGCCCTGCTGGTAGTCGGCCGGCACCACGAACAGCGCCTGCCACAGGCCGAAACCGAACAGCACCACTGCGGCCAGATAACACCACGGCGTCCACCGCGCCGCGAAGCGGTCGAAGTATGGCGGCGAGCCGAGTTGATGGAACCAGCGGACGAGGGGATTCATGCGGATGCGGGACTCGGGGCGGACTCGGTAGGAGCAGGCGTCAAATCTAAAGAAGCTTCAGTTCAGGGCGATGCGGATGGCAGCGGCGGCGGTCAAAGGCGCCAGCACCAGCGCCAGCACCAAGCCTGCGCCTAGCAGCAGCAGCGCTCCGACCGCATCAAGACCTTGTGCACTGGCGGCAACACTGCCAGCGCCAAACACCAGTACGGGGACGTACAACGGCAGCGCCAGCAGGGCGACAAGGATACCAGAGCGCCTCATTCCGACGGTTAGCGCCGCCACAACCGCGCCCAGCAGGCTCAGCAGTGGCGTCCCCAACATCAGCGAGGCCATCAGCACCGGCAACTCACCGCGCGGAAGATGCAGCAATTCGCCCAGCAGCGGTGTGATCAAGATCAACGGAAGGGCCGTCGTGGCCCAATGCGTGAGCACGCGTACTGCCACCAGCCAGGCCAGCGGTACCGGCGCCAGGATCCATTGCTCCAGCGAGCCGTCCTCGGCATCGCCTCGGAACAGCGTGTCCAGCGACAGCAGGCCAGCCAGCAGCACCGCGACCCAGAGCACGGCGGAGGCGACCTTGCGCAGACTTTCCGCGTCGCCGCCCAATCCCAGCGCGAACAACACGACCACCAGTAGCGCGAACAGCGCCGGCTGGAACGCATCGCCGCGCCGGCGCCACAGTAGGCGCAAATCGCGAACAATCAGCGCGCCGGCGGCTTGAGTGAGGGTGGGGGCGGGGGTCATGGGAGGTTTTGGAGCAGAAGCGGGAACGGGGAACGGGGAACAGGGAATGTGAGGTTTCGAGCGGCTGGTGACGTGCGAGCCCAGGGAGATTTGTCGTTCTCCGTTTTTCGTTCGCTGCTGCTGCGGTCACCCCAAGCCATTCCGTCAGTGCCCGACGTTGCCTCCAGAGCGGATTCCGGGAGTGCCTGCCATGTGCGGGTTTGGGAAGATGCGTCATTCCCTGTTCCCCGTTCCCTGTTCCCGCTCTCGCCAAGATCGCTCATTCGCCAGCCTCCCCTCTCCCCAGCACCAGCATCCGCGTCTGCACCGGTGGCGCGGCGTATGCCCCGTGGGTGGTGACCAGCGCGGCACCGCCGTGGCGCAGGTGTGCGGAAATCATGCGGTTGACCAGATTGATGCCTTCCATATCCAGGTTGGCGTAGGGCTCATCCAGCAGCCATAGAGGTGCCGGCGACAGCCACAGACGGGCCAGCGACAGGCGTTTTTTCTGCCCGGCGGACAACTGGCGGGCCAGGGTGTCCTCGTAGCCGGCCAATCCGACCATCGCCAGCGCATTGCCGGGCATCTGGCGCGCACGGCGCCCGTGCAGACCACACAGGAAGTTCAGGTTCTCCAGTGCGTCCAGATCGGCTTTCATTGCCGGCAAGTGGCCTAGATAAGCGATGGCGTGCGAGCGTCGGGCGGGGCCGGCGGGTTGTCCATCGATGTCGATTTCGCCCGCGTCCGCGCGCAACAGGCCGGCCAGTACGCGCAGCAGCGTGGTCTTGCCCACACCGTTGCCGCCCTGCACCAGCAAAGCCTCGCCCGCATCCACCGCGAATTCCAACGGCCCGAATACCGGTTCATCGTTGCGCGAGAACGACAGACCGCGTGCGGCGAGCAGCGGTGGATGGGAATGCGAAGGATCGATCATTGAATGGGGTTAGTGCCTTCCTTGAGGACGGCGGTTGCGGGTTACAGGCGTCTCGGGCACCCATTGTAGCTGTGAGTGACGTTCGCACCGCCGCTGAGCTTCGTGCGCCCGCTCTGGTAGAGCGGAGCTTGCTCCGCTGCTCTTCGCGCCGTGACGGAGGAAAACGCTCCCACGCCAGCGACGGTCACCCGGCCCAGTCGATGTAGCCACCGTCCTGAAAACCGGCCGGACAAGGCCATTGCATGCGCAGCCGCACCGGTTCGCCCCGTTGCCAGAACAAGATGCCGCCCTGGCGGAATTCCCGCGCGAGCGCGTCGGCGCGCTCGACCGGGATGTTCAGCACCAGCCAGCCGTGCTCGGTCGCTCCGCCCTTGCCATCGCATCCAAGTGCCGGGTGGTAGACGTAGTGCTCCGCATTAAGGCATGCGCGCAGGCGCTCGTCAGCGTCCAGGTTGGCTTGCCGCGAGGCTTCGCCAGGGGGTGGATTCCACGCGGTCACGAGCAGGTACTGGTCGGCTGATAGCTGCCGTTCTATGTCGGTGGCAGATTGGCCGACATGGAAGAGCCACTCCTGCCGCCCGATGGTGACGAAATAGTGTGCTGCTGCCCAGGCGGCCGCGAGCTGCGCCTTTTCCGCGTCAGGAACCCCGTGATCGTTCATGGCTTCATCATCGCGCGTCTCTGTCATTGCGTACACTCCGCAGTTCTTCCCCATTGCCGGACCGGCGGATGCTTCTGCAAACCAAATTGCCCAAGGTGGGCACCACCATCTTCACCGTCATGTCGCAACTGGCCGCCGAACATGGCGCGGTCAACCTGGGGCAGGGCTTTCCCGATTTCGCGGTGCCCCAGCGGTTGGTGGACGAGCTGGACCGTGCCATGCGCGAGGGCCACAATCAGTATGCGCCGATGATCGGCGTGGCGCCGTTGCGCCAGGCCATCGCCACCAAGGCGCTGCGCTGCTACGGGCGTGAGGTGAATCCGGACACCGAGATCACCGTGACCAGCGGCGCTACCGAGGCGCTGTTCAATGCCGTGCATGCCGTGGCGCGGCCGGGCGACGAAGTGATCGTGCTGGACCCGGCCTACGACAGCTACGAACCCGCGATCGAGCTGGCCGGTGCGCGTGCCGTGCACGTGCCGCTGGACCCGCAGACCTTCGCGGTGGATTGGGCCAAGGTGGCAGCGGCGATCACGCCGAAGACGCGGATGCTGATGATCAACAGCCCGCACAACCCATCCGGTGCGATGTTCACCGAGGACGATATGCGCGCGCTGACGGACATCCTGCGCGGCACCGACATCGTGCTGATTTCCGACGAAGTCTACGAACACATCGTGTTCGATGGCCGGCGCCACGAATCAGCGCTGCGTTATCCCGAGCTGGCCGACCGCACCTTCGTGGTGTCCAGCTTCGGCAAGACCTATCACTGCACCGGCTGGAAAGTCGGTTACGCAATCGCGCCGCCGGCGTTGACCAACGAGTTCCGCAAGGTTCACCAGTACAACACCTTCACCACGTTCAGCCCGGCACAGTTCGCATTCGCTGCGATGATCCGCGACGAGCCCGAGCACTACGAGCAACTCGGCGCGTTTTATCAGCAAAAGCGCGATCATTTTCGCGAGCAGCTGCTGGAGACCCGGCTGAAACCGTTGCCGGTCCCGGGCGGCTATTTCCAGCTGGTCGATTATTCCGCCGTCAGTGATCTGGCGGACGCCGAATTCTGCCATTGGCTGACGATCGAACATGGCGTCGCCGCGATTCCGCTATCGCCGTTCTACGAATCGCCGCCGGCCGGACAACGGCTGGCGCGGTTGTGCTTCGCGAAGAACCCAGCGACGTTGGATGCGGCGATTGAAAGGTTGAGGAAGCTGTGATGAGTAAAGGGTGAAGTCGCGCCTGTGGCGCTGTGAAGGGTGAAGAGGAGCGGCTTGTTTTTCTTCGCCATTCACAGGCGGCAACGCCGCCGACTTCACAGCCCGCGCGGCGGGCGAATTCTCCACAATGAACTGGAAACCTTCTCATGCAAGACCTACGCATCTCCCTGGTCCAAGGCGCCACCCGCTGGCACGACCCGGCCGCGAACCGCGACTACTACGGTGACTTGATCGCGCCGCTCGCAGGCCAGACCGATCTGGTGATCCTGCCGGAGACATTCACCAGCGGCTTCAGCAACGACGCCATCGATCAGGCCGAGGGCATGGAAGGCGAGACGGTCGCTTGGCTGCTGACCCAGGCCGAACTGCTGGGTGCAGCGGTGACGGGCAGTGTGCAACTGCGTACGTCCGAGGGCGTGTTCAACCGGCTGCTGTGGGCCACGCCCGATGGCAGCCTGCAGCGCTACGACAAGCGCCATCTGTTCCGCTATGCCAACGAACATAAACGTTACGCCGCGGGCAGTGAACGCCTGACGGTGGAATTGCAGGGGTGGCGAATCAATCCGCTGGTTTGCTACGACCTGCGCTTTCCCGTGTTCGCGCGCAACCGATACGATGTTGAGCGACCAGACGATCTTGATTTCGATCTGCAAATCTACGTTGCCAATTGGCCCGCCGCGCGCGCCTACGCGTGGAAGACGCTGCTACGCGCACGCGCCATCGAAAACCTCTGCTATGTGGCGGCGGTCAATCGGGTCGGCACCGATGGCAACGGTTTGGAATATTCCGGCGATAGCGCAGTGATCGATTTCATGGGGCAGCCGATCATGGAGCTGCCCGCCGAAGAAGGTGTGGTGACCACCACCATTTCGGCAACGCAGCTGGCGGCGCATCGCGAGCGCTTCCCGGCAATGCTGGATGCGGACCGGTTTTCGCTGGACTAAGCGAAAATTCGCCTATCCATCGTAGAGCGGAGCTTGCTCCGCTGCTTTTGCTTCTTGTAGAGCCGAGCTTGCTCGGCTGCTTTTCGGTCAGTACGTTGCAAAGCAAAAGCAGCCGAGCAAGCTCGGCTCTACGAAGCGCTGAAAGAGTTCAACGCTCCGGCAAAATGTGGCACGCCGCTTGGCATAGCGCCACGACCTTGCCATCGGAACCACGCGCTTCCCCAGTCAGATGCAATTGGCTGCGCGTACGTTCGACCAGCCGCGCGGTGCAGACGATGGCTGTTTCCGCCGCCGTTACCGGCCGCAGATATTGCGTGTTCAATGCCGTGGTCGCGCTGGGTGGTGCGATCAAGTACGAGAACGGCCCCAGCGTGTTGTCCAGCGCGGCGACAATGAAGCCGCCCTGCATGTGACCCAGCGGGTTCTGGTAACGCGGCAACACGGGGAAACGCACCGTCAGCAGCACGCCCTGTTCGTATTCGACGAACTCGCCCTGCATGTCGACCAGGCAGGGCGGTGGAATCTGCAAGCGGCTATCCGCCGGCAATGAGGCGCGCAGCAGCGCGTTGATGTCGAACGCGGCGGTACTCATGGCGTGAAGCTCAGTTCGAACGAGGTGAAGAACGGCGCTCGGGGCGGCTTGCTCAGTACACGGTTTGCCAACTGTTTCTGGAAACAGATCGCCAGCGGCGTTCCGCCTTCGCGCCAGGTGCGTACGACGCGTCCTGCGGCGTCCAATTCCGCCACAACGGTGAACGCTGTCATGTCCGGATTGGGCGTGGCACAGGCGGCAATGCCTTGATCCACCGTTGCGCTTTGCGCCGCCATCAACGCCTGCCTGTCGGGAGAAGGCAACGCGGCTTCGTCGGCATCGGCTTTCGCTTTGGCCTGCGCATAGCTGTCGGTTTGAGCGGAGGCGACGCCGGCCCATAAAGAGGCGATGGCAAGCGCAGTGATAGCGAGTTTCATGGGTGTATCCAGATAGTCAGGAAGATAGCGGCGATCACGGCGTCTTCGGCGGTTCGATGCGGAACAGCTTGCCGTCTTTCTCGTCGGTAAGCACATAAACGCTATCGTCCGGACCGACACGCACGTCGCGGACACGCTCGCCGATCTCGTTCAACAGCCGTTCTTCGCCGACGATCTTGTCGCCTTGCAGGGTCAGGCGGATCAGGTTGCGTTCGGCCAGCGCCCCCAGAAACAAGCTGTCGTTCCAAGGGGCACCAGGACGACCGGTGTAGAACGCCATGCCGCTGAGCCCGGGCGATTTTTCCCAGACGTGATAAGGCGACTCCATGCCAGGCTTCTCACGGCCTTCGGCTTCTGGAATAGCCAGGCCGGAATAGTTGATGCCGTGGGTGACGATGGGCCAGCCGTAGTTCTTGCCTGGTTGCGGCAGATTGATTTCATCGCCGCCGCGCGGACCATGTTCGTTTTCCCACAATTTGCCGGTACGTGGATCGATCGCCATGCCTTGCATGTTGCGATGGCCGTAGCTCCAGATTTCCGGACGCACATCGGCTTGGCCAACGAAGGGGTTGTCGCGCGGCACGCTGCCATCCAGGTTAAGGCGGACCAGCTTGCCTTGCAGCTTATCCAGCTCCTGCGCAGTGGGGCGTTTGTTGCGTTCGCCCTGGCTGATGAAGATATGGCCCTGGCCGTCGAAGGCCAGGCGCGAGCCGAAATGGTTGGGGCCTTCCAGCTTGGGTTCTTGTCGGTAGATGACTTTGACATCTGTCAGACCAGCTTCGCCCAGCGTGGCCAAAGCGACGGCCGTACCAGCGGTGCCGTTGTCGCCCGGCTCCGAGTAGCTCAAGTAGATGCGCTGGCTGCTGGCAAAATCCGGCGATAGTGCGACATCCAACAAACCGCCTTGTCCTTCCGCGAACACTTTCGGCACGCCCGCCAATGGCGCGGAGACCTTGCCGTCGCGGCTGATTCGGCGCAACTGGCCGGAACGCTCGGTCACCAGCATGTTGCCGTCGGGCAGGAATGCCAATGCCCAAGGATGATCCAGCCCGCGCACCACTTCCGTCACGCGAATGGGACCTTGTTCGCTGGCCAGCGTTTGTGCCGCCGTGGTGGGAGCTGCCGGGGATGCCTCATTGGATTTGGCGGCAGTGGATACTCCATTGGCTTGCGGTTGGCAGGCCACCAGCAATGCGATGGATAAGGCGATGGCGAGGCGGTGAGTGGGGGATTTCACTGTTGTATTTCTCCTATGCGGGCAGATTGTGGAATCAGTCTGGGTAAGTCATCGATAGCCGGAAGCCTGCAGCTCGAACAGTTCCGCGTAGCGTCCGCCTTGCGCGAGCAATTGTTCGTGCGTGCCGCTGGCTTCCAGCCGGCCTTCGTTGAGCACCAGGATGCGGTCGGCCATGCGAACGCTGGAAAAACGGTGCGAAATGAGCACCGCGGTGCGATTGTCCGACAATTCCTTGAAGCGTTGGAAGACTTCGAACTCAGAACGCGCGTCCAGCGCCGCGGTGGGTTCATCGAGAATCATGACCTGCGCATCGCGCATGTAGGCGCGTGCGATGGCGATCTTCTGCCATTGTCCCCCGGACAAATCGACGCCGTTCTTGAAGCGCCGGCCGATCAGCTGATCGTAACCATGGGGCAGCGCGGCGATCACCTCGTCCGCCATCGAGCGTCGCGCGGCGTCGCGGATGCGGACTTCGTCCTCCATCGCTTCTATCCTGCCCACGCCGATATTTTCGCCGGCGGTGAGGTGATAGCGGACGAAGTCCTGGAAGATCACTCCGATGTTCGCGCGCAGCTCGTCGAGGTCGTAGTCGCGCAGATCGCGGCCGTCCAGCAGGATGCGGCCCTCGTCCGGGTCGTAGAGCCGCGCCAGAAGCTTGACCAGCGTGGTCTTGCCGGCGCCGTTCTCGCCCACCAGTGCCAACACCTCTCCGGCCTTCAGTTCGAAATCCAGGTGCCGCACCGCCCAGCGTTCGGCATCCGGATAACGGAAGCCGACGTTCTCGAAAACGAAACCTTGCGCGATGGGTTTTGGAATGGCCACAGGGTGCTGCGGCGAGACGATCTCTGGTTCGATCTCGAAGAACGAAAACAAATCGTCCAGGTACAGCGCCTGTCCGGCAACTTGCGAAAAACCGATCAGCAGACCTTCCAGCAACTGCCTCAAGCGTAGGAAGCTGCCGGCAAGGAAGGTCAAATCGCCAATGGTGAAATCGCCGCGCACAGTGCGCCATGCGATGTAGCCATATGCCACGTAGTAACCCATGGTGCCCAGGGCTGCCAGCAACGCTCCCCATAACGCGCGCCGCCGGGCCAACGCGCGGTTGGCCAGAAAGAACTTCTCGGCGAGCGTGCGATAGCGCGAAATCAGGAAGCGGTGCAGATTGAAAATCTTGACTTCCTTCGCCGTCTCCACGCTGGCGCCGGTCTGCCGCATGTACTCCAACTGGCGGCGCTCCGGTGTCCATTGGAAATTCAACGAATAGCCCAGCGCGTTGAAGTGCGCTTCGCCAACGAACGCCGGAATCAACGCCACGGCCAGCAACGCGATCAGCCAGGGCGCATAGATCAGCAATCCAGCGGCGAAACCAATCACCGTGATGGCGTCCTGGGCCTGCCCGAACAGCATGCTCATCAGGTTCATCCGGCCCATGGTCTGGCGTCGCGCCCGGTCCAGCTTGTCCTGCAGGTCGGGATCCTCGAAGTCTTCCAGATCCAGTGTGGCGGCATGCTCCATCAAGCGGATGCTGGTGACGTTGGTGAACAGCTCCGACAACAGGGCATCGGCATAACTCACCAACCGGCCCAGCAGGTCCGACACGATGGCTAGCGCGAATTCCAGCACCAGCAGCCACGCCAGATGATCCAGCGCCCCACTGCGCCATGCGTTTCCGAGCCCGGTCTGCGGCAGGCCCAACGCGACCACACGGATCGCTTCATCGATGATCAGCTTGCCGATGTACAGCGCCACGATGGGCAGCAGCGCGCGGATCGCGCGCAGTCCCACGCTGGCCAGGGTCAGGCCGGGACTGGTCTGCCAGATTTGTTTGAGGAAAGGCGGCAGATTGCGCATCGCATTGAAGCGTTCGCGCAGGTTCGGCTTGGATGCGGGCGGGGCGGCATGCGCGGAGGCGCCTGGGGGAAGAGAGGCCATGTGCGGATTGTGCCTGCCTCGCGCCTACAAAGGGACGTAGCGTGCCACGGCAGCGAAATCACGGAAGGGCCTCCAGCCGGTAGGAGCGGCGTCCCCGCCGCGAGCTCTTTCTTTCAGGTTGCGATGAAAGGAGCAGGTCGCGATGAAAGGCGAAAAGCCCGCGGCGGGACGCCGCTCCTACATCGTGCCGGTCTATGCGTAGAGGCTGGCGCTGTCCGTCCGCCGTCCAAGCCACAAATGCTGGTTCAGCGCGAAGCGACGGCCGGAGACATCGGCTGGATAGTCACGGCCTGTCCGGCTTCCACGCGCTCGCCGCCGCGTACGATCAGGCGATCGCCGGCTCGCAGGTCACCGCGGACTTCCACCAGCCCATCCAGGTTGGCACCGGTTTGAACGCTGACGCGCTCGGCCTTGTTCGCCGAATCGACACGCAGTACGAAGCTGCCTTCACGGCGCATGACGACGGCGTCGCGTGGCACCGCCAGTACGTCCCGCTTGGTGTCGCTGGGCAATCCTGCTTCCACCGCGGTGCCCACGGGCAGCCGTAGCGATGTGGCGGCGACACGCAGTTCCAGTTGCCGCGAAGCTTCGTCGCCGACAGGCACCAAGGCGCTGATCGGGTGAACGGATTCCTGGCCGGCCACCCGCAGCAGAACACGGGTGCCCACGGACAGATGCCGCGCCAGATCCACAGGCGCGCGGATACGTACTTCCAGGTCGCCGGTGTCGACCAGACGGGCGACGGCGCTGCCGGCGGTCAGAAATTCCCCGGGCTGCGCCAAGCGTTCGACCACCACGCCAGGGAACGGCGCGCGTATCGCCATCTGGGTGCGCTGGTGGCGTATCTGCGCCAGTGTGGCGTCCGCACTGGCGCGTTCCTGTGCGAGCACATCGCGTTCGGCCTGCAGCTGGTCGTGCTGGGAGCGGGCAATGTTCTGCTGTGCCGCCAGTTGCGCATAGCGCGCCTCTTGCCGGGTCGCCAGGTCCAGTTGCGATTGGATGCGCGCCAGATCGGCGGCGGCTTGGCGTTCGCGCAGGCTCAACGCGGTATCGTCCAGCACCGCCAACGCGTCGCCGCGGCGAACATGCTGGCCGACTTCGGCGATCCGCACGATGCGGCCGCCCTGTTCGGCGGCGATGCGGGAATCCTCCCGGCTGATCACGCTGCCGGGTGCCCAGTGGCGTGGCGCGAACGATGCGGTCACCGCTGGCTCGACGCTGACAATGGCGGGAGGCGGCGTCTGTGGTTTGGCTGGCGCGCTGGCGTCGGCATCGTGGTCCAGCAGAAGCAGTGCGGCCGGACTGGCAAGTGCAGCGGCAAGCAGGCATTTCGATAGCAGGCGCATGGGGGTTCTCCGATGACTAGGTAGCGGATTGCGGCAGCGCTTCGGCGCGCCGGGGTTCGACGGATCGCTGCGCGGCCAGTCGCAGCAGCGCCGGCACCAGTACCACGGTGAACAACAGGCTGAGCGCCACGCCGCCGACGGTGACGGCGGCCAGGCCGCGATAGATGACGGCGCCGGGGCCTGGATTGATCGCCATCGGCAGCGCGCCCAGCACGCCGGTCAACGCGGCGATCAGGATGGGGCGCATCCGCTGTTCCAATGCCTGCTGCAATGCGCTGTCCAGGTCCGCGCCGGCCGTTTGCGCTTCGCGCGTCTGCGCCACCAGCAGGATGGCGTTGTTGATCACCATGCCAAGCAGCATGATGAAGCCGATCATCGACAGCAGATCCAGGGTTTGGCCCGCAGCAAGATCCAGCGCGCGCAAACCCAGCACGCCACCCAGTACCGCCATTGGCAGCGTCGCCATGACGAACGCGCTATCGCGCAGCGAACGGAACATCGCCGCCATCAGCATGAACAGCACCAACAATGCCATGGCAAAGTTGGAACCCATGCTGCGCACGACTTCGCCCAACCGGTCCGCACTGCCTGAAATACGGATGGCCGCGTCCGGCGGCAGCGCCGCTCGCAAGGCGGGCACCACTTCGTCGTTGACGATATCCAGCGCCGCTTCCAACGACAACGCAGCCGGTGGGTCCACCGTGAGCGTGACGGTACGGCGCCGATCGATACGGCGCATCTGGTTGGGTGCCAGCACAGTGTCTACTTGCGCCAGTTCGTTGAGGCTGAGAATGCCGCCGGCGGGGGTCGCCAGCGGCGCGGCGCCCAGTCGCTCGAAAGCGTTTTCGCGATCGCTGCGCAGGATGATGGGCAGCCGGCGGTTGCCATCGAAGTGTTCGCCCAGCCATTGTCCGTCGCCGAGCGTGCGCACCACCGTGCCTAACTCGGGGCGCTTCCAGCCGACTTCAGCCAATCGCCGGTCGTCTGGGTTCACTCGCAACTCCGGCGTGCCCGCATCGGCGTTGGGCCACGCTTGCACATTGGCACCAGGAAAGCGTTCGCTCAGCAAACGCCGACCCGCTTCGGCGGCCTGGGTCAGCGCGTCGCCATCGGTGTGCTGAAGATGGATCGCGATCGCGCGGGCGGACCCGCCGAAGCTGCCGAACAATTCGCCCTCGCTGGCGAATGCGCGGGTATCGGGGAAGCCGACAACGATTTCGTCGCGAACAACCCGCTCCAGTTCACCGATGTCGTCGGGGTTCACCACGCGCGCACCAATGGTGCCGCCGCCGGGCCAGAGAATGAGATACCAGTTGCTCAGTTGCGGCGCTTTTCCGCCTTCCAGGTACGGACGCATGCGCTCCAGCAGGGTCGGCGCGATTTCGCGATTCACGCGTTCGGGGCTCATGCCGGGCGGGAAGTTGAAGACAGCGTCCACCGCAGCGCGCTTGACTGGCGGCAGATAGTCGATCTGCGGCATCCACAGCAGGGCCAAGAGTGCGGGCAACAGCACCAGCGAACCCACCCAGGCCCATTGCCGGCGGCGACCCTCGGTGACGCGCAGCGCCCATTGGCTGACACGCGCCCAAGTGCGGCCACTGTCGTCGTTTGGCCGCTGGCGCAGCCAACGGCCAGCGGCGGCCGGCAGGACGGTGACGGCGACAAGCAACGAAATGCCTACCGCCAAGGAAATGGTCAGCGCAAGGTCGGCGAATAGCTGGCCTTCCACGTCTTCCATGAAGATCACAGGCAAGAAGACGGCGACGGTGGTGAGTGTGGAAGCGACCAAAGCACCGCCGACCTGGCGCGTGCCTTCGAAAGCCGCCTGCGTTGCCGATAGTCCTGATTCGCGCAGGCGAACAATATTCTCCGCCACGACCACTGCCGCATCCATCACCATGCCGACCGCGAACGCCAGCCCCGCCAGCGAGATGACGTTGAGGCTGCGTCCGGTCAGCTTCAATACGATGAACGTTGCGAGCAGCGAAATCGGTATCGCGCAGGCGATCAATGCAGTGGCGCGCACGTCGCGCAGAAACCACCACAGGCAGCCCACCGCCAATGCAACACCCGCAAACAGGCTGCCTGACAGCAAGCCGATCGCGCGATTGATGAAGACCGACGAGTCGAAACTCTGGGCGATCTCCAGCCCTTGCGGCCGCAGTTCGGTCTCGCGCACTTCAGCGACCACCTTTTTCACTTCGTCCAGCGTGTCCAGCACGTTGGCGCCGCTCTCGCGCAGGATGCGTAGACCAATCGCAGGGTTGCCGTTCTGATAGGTGTAGAAGCGCTGCTCGGGTCGTTTCACTTCCACGGTGGCGACATCGCCCAAGCGGATGGGCCGCCCGTCGCGCCACGTCAGGATCAACTCGCCCAGTGCCTCCGGCGAGTAGCGGCCGGCGAAGCGCAATATGTACTCGCGGCGACCCGATTCGATCATGCCGCCCGACATGTCCGTGGCGCGCGCGGCCTGCGCGGCGATCTCAGGTATCTGTATGCCCAACGCGGCCGCGCGTTCGAGGTTCAACGTGATCGTCAATTCCTCCGCTGCGCCGCCGTTGATCTCCACACCCGCCACGCCTTTCACCGCGGAGATGCGCGGCACGATGCGGTCCTCGATCATCTGCCGGTAGTCCAGGATGTCGCCGGGCGTGCCGGGCAGTTTCTGCACGAAGAAAAAGGTCAGCGAGTTGTTGGCATTGTCGGCACCAGCCTGCACCACCGGCGGACTGGCGTCGCGGGGTAGGGGCGGCAGCCGGTTCATCCGCGCCAGCACTTCCACCAGCATCGCGTCCATGTCGCTGCCGACCGCGAACGTCAGGTTGATGGTGCTGTTGCCAGCGTTGATGTTGGAGGCGATCTCTTCCAAGCCCGGCAGGCCTTGCATCACTGCCTCGATGGGTTCCACGATTTCCGATTCCAGTTCCTGCGGCGACGCAGCACGCCAGGTGGTCTGGATGGACATCTGCGGGCGCTCGATGTCGGGAAACAGTTGCAGGGGGAGCGCCATCAGGCTCAAGGCGCCGAACAGACACACCATCGCCACGGTGACCGCGACGGCGGCGGGATTGCGAAGGGCGGCTTCGGTGATTTTCATCGCGGCGTCTACGGAGGAGGCGGACGCACGATGCGATCTATTTAGAGGATCGTTATGGGCCGAAAGTCACGTGCAAGTGGCGTATGCGGCCAAGCGTGGAAGATATGCGCTGAAGCGTTGGCTGAGTGCCGGTGATCATTTCTCGTAGGAGCGCCGTCTCGGCGCGAGCTCTTCCCGCTTCCATCGCGATCTGAAAGGAAGAGCTCGCGCCGAGGACGGCGCTCCTACAGGGGAAAAGAGCGCCAATTCAAATCAACAACGAAAGCTTCTCGCGATAGGTCCGGGAGAGCTTCAGCTCCTGGCCGCAATCCAGGCGCAGGAAACTTTCGCCGTTGGTATGCGGGCGAAGTTCAACGACGCGCCGCGCGTTGATGATGGTGGAGCGGTGAATGCGCGGAAAACGCTGAGGGTCCAGCTGCTTTTCCAGTTCACGCATGGTGGCGCGCAGGATCAGCGTGTCCTGGTCGGTGTGGATGCACATGTAGTCACCGGCAGCATCGATCCAGCGGATCGCGTGCATGTCCACCTTGATGGTGCGGCCGCCATCGCGCACCGCCAGCTTGTCTTCGCTGCGAAGATGCGCCAGATAATCGGGTTGCAGCGCCTCGTCCAATTCCAGCGGGTGTCCGCTCAATTGCCCCAGCAAGCCGAGCAGATGGGCGCAGTGCCCGCTGGCGGCGCGTTGCGCCCGTGTCTCGCGCACTCGCGCCAGGGCTTGATGCAGGCGGCTGTCTTCCACCGGTTTGAGCAGGTAATCGACCGCCGAGGCCTCGAACGCGCGGATGGCGTAATGGTCGTAGGCGGTGACAAAAACCACCAACGGCATCTCCTCGGCAGGAACGTGGCGGAGCGTGGCGAATCCGTCTACGCCGGGCATCTGCACGTCCAGGAACATCAGGTCCGGACGCAGCGTGTGCACGGCGGCGATGGCGGCCGCACCATCGCCGTACTGGCCGACGATCTCGACGTCGGCGTGGTCGGCCAGGCGCAACTCCAGACCGCGGCGCGCCAAGGGTTCATCATCGACGATCAGCGTACGGATCTTGGCGATCGGCAGCGAGGCGGCGGCGTCCATCATCAACAGGCCCTAAGTACGTGAAGGATCGGTGACTTCGAACGGCAACCGCAAGCAGACTTCGATGCCACGCGTCAGGTTGCGCACAGCAAACCCGCTGGCGTCGCCGTAGAGCACGCTCAACCGCTCACGCGTGTTGCGCAAGCCGACGCCCTTGCCGGGCGGCAGTTCGCTGCCTTCCAGCGACGTGCAGCCTGGACCGTCGTCGATGACCTTCAGTACCAGTTGGGTGCCATCGCGGCGCGCCTCGATGCGCAACGTACCGCCGGCCACTTCGCGGGCGACGGCATACTTGATGGCGTTTTCCACCAGCGGTTGCAGCAGCAGGCTGGGCAGCAACGCACGCCAGCAATCGGCGTCGATATCGGTTTCTATGCGCAGCCGTTCGGCGAAGCGGATCTTTTCGATGCCCAGGTACAAGGTCAGTGCGTCCAACTCCTGGCGCAACGTCACCCGTTGCATGGGGTCGTTGTCCAACGAGTGGCGCAGGAAGGCCGACAGGCTTTGCACCATGCGGTTGGCGGTGGCGTTGTCGCGGTCTAGGATCAACGTGGAGATGGCGTTGAGCGTGTTGAACAGGAAATGCGGATTGAGCTGATACCGCAGCATCTTCAGCTGCGCTTGGTGGGCCATGCTGCGTGCGGCCAGCGCCCGCTGGGTTTCGTCCTGCAATTGCCGGTAGTACTTCACGCCCAGATACAAGCCGACCCACGCCAGGATCACGTAGATATAGCTCAACGCATACGCGATATAGGCCAGCTGGCTCTCGTGCACGCAGGCGGGGCAGACACCGACCAGTACGCTGCGGGTGACCTGGTTCATGATCGCCGACGCGGCGAGTACTGGCACCACCATGATGGCCAGCAGACGCATCGGCGGCTGGCCCCAGCAGGCACGCAGGATGAAGCGCAGTCCCAGCGTTGCCAGGGCGCCGGTGGTGGCCGCGGTCAGTGGCACCATCCAGTAGCCGGGCGGCTTGCCGTACGCCAGCGCGGACAGATAGCCCAGGCTGAAATAGCCGGTCCATCCGCCCAGGTGCAACAGCCAGAACAGCTGTTCGCGGTGGGGCAGTACGAGTGGGCGGGACGCGGCGATAGCCATGGCGGATCACGGTGGACGCAAGTACCGTCATGCTAACGCCTGGACACGATGTTTCCGGTAACGCTTCGTCGGATTTTCCGCTCGCCTGGGCGCAATCCTGCGCCTAGGCGGGCGTGATCGTCCGGATCAGGACAGCGGCGAGCGCAACCCGACCGCAATCCGGTTCCAGGCATTGATGATGGCGATCATGTAGGTCAGCTCGGCGATCTGCGTTTCGTTGAAGTGCGGTAGCAGCGCCTGATAGATGGCATCCGGCGCGCGGGTGGTGGCGACATGAGTCAGGCTTTCCGCCCAGGCCAGCGCGGCGCGTTCGCGTTCGTCGAAGAACGGGCTTTCGTCCCAGCCTGCCAACGTATCCAGCTTGCGCGGATCAACCCCCAGCTTGCGCAGGGTGGTGCCATGCATGTCCAGGCAGAAGGTGCAGCCGTTGATCTGCGATACGCGCTGGTTGATCAGGACCATCAAAGTGTGATCCACGCTGGCGTGGTGCAGTTCCTGGCTGAGTTTGGCCAGTGTCTGACGAGCGCTGGCGGCGTGGACGGCATGGTCGACGCGGGGAGAGGTCATGGTGTTTTCTTTTCCTGATAGCGACGCGGCCACCGCGGCCGCGTTTCATCAGGAAGACGGAGAAGTGCGTCGTGGCGTGACAGTTGCAAAGCTTGCGTCGCAGCGTTTCATGCGCGGCTCACGCGCAACTTGTCGGGGTTGGCCACATTCAACAACTCCACGATGGAATCGCCGTCGGTGACGGCGACGATGATGGCGGCCAGCTGTGTGCCGCGATAACGCAGGATGGCGGGCTCGCCGTTCACGGTTCCCATGCGCCATTCCGTCGTCGGGTCCGGGCGGCGGTACGCGGCCCAGAACAGGCGGGCGATGCGCTCCCGTCCCAACAGCGGTCGGATCGCGGCAACGGCCTTGCCTCCGCCATCGGATATCAGCCGCGCATCCTCACGCAACAAAGCGGTGATAGCAGGCTGATCGCCGACGCGCGCGGCTTGCATGAAACGCTCCAGCAGCCTGCGGTGACGTTCCGGTGCCACCTCAAAGCGCGGTCGCTCCGCCCGAACACGCTCACGTGCGCGGTGCACCATCTGGCGGCAGTTGGCCTCCGACTGGCCGAGCAAGAGCGCGATCTGCGCGTACTCGTAATCGAAGGCTTCCTTCAGCAAGAACGCGGCGCGTTCTTCCGGACCCAGCCGTTCGAGCGCCGCCAGGAACGCCAGCGACACTTGTTCAGCCAGCTCGGCGTGGTGCTCGGGAGTAGGGGATTCGTCGATCTCAAGCGGTTCTGGCAGCCAAGGGCCCACGTAGTCGATGCGTTGCGTCTTGGCCGTCCGCAATCGGTCGATGCCGAGCCGGGTTGTCGTCGTCATCAGCCAAGCCTCCGGCTCGCGGATGCCGGCCTGGTCGGCTTGGCTCCAGCGCAGCCAGGCGTCCTGGACCACATCCTCGGCATCGCTGCGGCTGCCCAGCAGCTTGTAGGCCAGACCGAGCAGGCGGGAACGGTGGATTTCGAAGGAATTTTCGGTGTTCATACGGTTAGGACGAGCTATGACGCACGGCTGTGACAGTCCGTGCCGGGCCTGTGGACACGCGTGGCGGCGTCATCACTCGGTTGCGTATCGACATACGCGCCCTCATTCTTCCTTGCCCCGCGTGCCCACAGACCCGGCACGGCGCGGCAGGGGCCTAGGGTTAACAGGCTTAGGCTTTCACTTTGGCCTAAAATAGCCGACTCCGCCCGCTACCCTCCGGCAGCTGACCCGCGTCCATGACCACGATCAAGCAAGAAGACCTCATCCAATCCATCGCCGACGCGTTGCAGTACATCAGCTACTACCATCCGGTCGACTACATCAAGAACCTGGCCGCCGCTTACGAGCGTGAAGAATCGCCGGCTGCCAAAGACGCCATCGCCCAGATCCTGATCAATTCGCGTATGTGCGCGGAAGGGCATCGCCCGATCTGCCAGGACACCGGCATCGTCACCGTGTTCCTGGAAATCGGCATGAACGTGCGTTGGGACGACGCCACGATGAGCGTGGAGGACATGGTCCACGAAGGCGTGCGCCGCGCCTACAACCACCCGGACAACAAGCTGCGCGCTTCGGTGCTCGCCGATCCTGCCGGCAAGCGCATCAACACCAAGGACAACACGCCAGGCGTGGTCAACATGAAAGTGGTGGCGGGCGATACGGTCGATGTGATCGTCGCGGCCAAGGGTGGCGGGTCGGAAGCGAAGTCGAAGTTCGCCATGCTTAATCCTTCCGACTCCATCGTCGATTGGGTACTCAAGACCGTGCCGACGATGGGCGCCGGGTGGTGTCCGCCCGGCATGCTCGGCATTGGCATCGGCGGCACCGCCGAGAAGGCGATGCTGCTGGCCAAGGAAGCGTTGATGGAGCCGATCGACATCACCGACCTGCAGGCGCGTGGCCCGAGCAATCGCGCCGAAGAACTACGCCTGGAGCTCTACGAAAAGGTCAACGCGCTGGGCATCGGTGCGCAAGGCCTGGGCGGCCTGACCACCGTGCTCGACATCAAGGTCAAGGACTATCCGACCCACGCCGCGAACCTGCCGGTGGCGATGATTCCCAACTGCGCCGCCACTCGCCATGCGCATTTCACTTTGGACGGCAGCGGCCCGGTGATGCTGGACCCGCCTTCGCTGGAAGATTGGCCGAAGCTGACCTACGACGCCTCCAAAGGCCGCCGCGTTAATCTGGATACGTTGACGAAAGAGGACGTCGCCGGTTGGAAACCCGGCGAAGTGTTGCTGCTCAACGGCAAGCTGCTGACCGGCCGCGACGCCGCACACAAGCGCATGGTCGACATGCTCAACAAAGGCGAGCCACTGCCGGTCGACCTGCGCGGCCGTTTCATCTACTACGTGGGCCCGGTAGATCCGGTACGCGATGAAGTCGTCGGTCCCGCCGGCCCGACCACCGCCACCCGCATGGACAAGTTCACCGAGCAGGTGCTGGCGCAGACCGGGCTGATGGGCATGGTCGGAAAAGCCGAGCGCGGTCCCGCGGCCATCGAGGCGATCAAGAAACACCAATCCGCCTACCTGATGGCGGTTGGCGGCGCGGCCTATCTGGTTTCCAAAGCCATCAAGGCGGCCAAAGTCGTCGGCTTCGCCGATCTGGGCATGGAAGCCATCTACGAGTTCGAAGTGCAGGACATGCCGGTGACGGTCGCGGTCGATTCGCAAGGCGAGTCCGTGCACAAGACCGGACCGAAGGAATGGCAGACGCGTATCGGCAAGATTCCGGTACTGGTGGAGTAACCAACAAACTCCCTCCCTGCGAAGGCAGGGGAGGGCCGGGGAGGGGTTGCGTGGTGGGCGGGAAGAATGCCGCTGTCGCCGACTCAGCCTCCTCCCAACGTCCCCCTGCCTTCGCAGGAGGAGCGCCTCAGACTCGAAGGAACCCTATGCCCATCACGCTCTACTACTCTCGCAGCACCGCCTGCCTGGTTGTGCATTGGCTGCTGATCGAACTCGGCGTACCGCACGAGTTGCGTGAACTCGATTTCGACAAGCGTGATCAGAAATCGCCTGAGTACCTGAAATTGAATCCTGCTGGGGTGGTGCCAACGCTGATGATCGATGGCCAGGTCGTCACCGAAGCGGCGGCGATCGCCCTGCACCTGGCCGATATGCATCCGCAGGCAGGGCTGGCGCCTGCGCTCGCTAGCCCGGAACGCGCCCAGTACTACCGCTGGATGTTCTTCTGCGCCAACACGCTGCAATCGGCTTACCGCGCCTGGTTCTATCCAACGGAACCTGCAGGCGAGGGGCAGGCGGAGGCCGCCAAAGCACAGGCACGCGCCAAGCTGGAAGCCGCGTGGCAACAGGTCGCCAACCACTTGGAAGGCAATGGCCCTTATCTATTAGGTGAGAAGAAATCCGCCGCCGATTTCATGCTCACCATGCTGATGCGCTGGTCGCGCAACATGCCCAAGCCCACTGACAGCTGGCCGGTACTGCACGCCTACGCGCAACGCATGAAGGCGATGCCTAGCTTCAAGGAAGTCTATGCCCGCGAAGGGTTGACGGACTGGACCTAACATAATGGGGCGGGAAAAGCGTCTCGCTTTTGCCCCCTTTTTAAAGGGGGCTGCGGGGGATTTGCTGTTGCTTTTGCTTTCTTAAGAGCAAAAGAAAATCCCCTCGATCCCCTTGCGCTTTCAACAGCCGAATGGCTGCTCAAGGGGAGGGAGAGCAAAAGCGAGATGCTTTCCCGCTTCCACTTCCCGCTTCCCTCAAAACCACTCCAGCAACGAAATTCCCACGCCCAGATAAGTCGCCTTGTGGTTGTAGTCGATCATGCTTTCGCCGTAGCCGTGAAAAGCCTGAAGATGGCCGCGGAAACTACGGGTGATGGGGAAGCCCCAATCCACCTGCAGAGCACCGTGCGATTTGTCGCCGCCGCGCAGTGAGTGGCGTCCCAGCACGGTGAACTCATGGCCGTTTTTGCTGTAGACCAGCATTGCGTCGCCCCGGCCGATGTAGTTCTGGATATCCGGATTGTCGTCGTCGTTGCCGTCGGGGACGCGCCACCACGGACGCAGGATGAAAGCCCAGTTTTCACGGTCCAAGCCAATGTTGACGATCACCCGGTTCCAGCTGCGCGACAGCGGATCGTTGCGACCGTTGGATTGGTGGTTCAAACCAATGCTGGTCATGCGGCCTTTCCATCCGCCTATGCTGTAGTTGTTGCGGAATACCAGCATCACTTCGGGTTCGTAGTTGGTTTCGCGGAAAGGGCGCGATTGTTCGCTGTTGAAAACCTGCCAGCGAGAACTCTGTGTATAGGCGCCCCAGAGGTCGCCGTTGTCGCCAAACAGGTTCTCCGCGAACTTGGTCTTGAAACTGAGTTGGAACTTGGTTTCGGTGGGTTGCAACGGCAGTGGTTCTGTCACGGTGTTGCGCGGGTTCGGCGAGTGCGGTAGTTCATTGGCCTCGCTGGTCCAAAAGACCGGCAGGAGATATACAGGTTTGTAGCCGCGCATCTGGAACAAACCTAGCTTGGAATCCTTGGCCAGTTCCCAGCGGCTATCCAGTAAAGATCCGCGGCCGGCGTTGGCGAGTGCACTCTCGATAGTGGGGTCGTCGCTGCGGAACAACGCACCGAACTTGCGGTGAGCGCGCTCACGCAGCGTTCCGCCGGCGGTTTCTTCGGCGTCCTTTCCGGTTTGCTGGTCCGCTTGGGCCGCCACGGCTTCGGCATCGGCTTTCAATGTATCCAACCGCGTGCGCCCCAGCGCTGCGTCATAGCAGGCCAGACGTGCGGCATCGGTTTCGATGGAGAGGCAAGCTTCCGGTGTGGATGGGTAGGGGGAGGACTCTTGGGCGAAAGCTGGTGTAGCCAAGGTAATGGAAATTACCAGGGGCAAGGTTCGGGGGTGCAATGTCATCGGCGGACTCGTCGGGGGAGGGAAGTCACGGCTGGATTGTGCCCCAGGCGGCAAGACCGCCGGTAATCAGAAGAACCAGGCGAACAGGAACAGGCCCAGCATGGCGAATGCCAAACCCAGCTTCAGCACCACGCCCACCACGATGCCCAGCCAAGTACCCAGGCCCACCTTGGTGGCCTGACCCAGCTGGCGGCCATGCCAAAGCTCGCCCAGGAGCGCGCCCACGAAAGGCCCTGCAAAGAGCCCGACGGGCCCAAAAAACAAACCAGCGAAGGTGCCGAGAACCGCGCCCAGCAAGGCTTTCCGGCTGGCACCCACGCGTTTGGCGCCTATCAGCGTGGCAAAGACGTCGACTCCGACCGACAGCAGGGTCAGCAACCCCAGCACCACCAGGATCCCCCAGCCGATCTGCTGAAAATCGCCTGCCCAAGCCGCCAGCAACATGCCCAGGAAGACCAGCGGCAAACCGGGTAGGGCCGGCAAAACCACCCCCGCGATACCGACCAAAATCAGGACCACCGCAACGACGTAATAGAGCGACTGGGGATCCAAGCAATTCTCCTAATGGAATCAACGGGTTGGGGGTAGCTTACCGGGCGCGGCACAATGTTTGCATTTTCACAATTGCCGGGTTACTGTGCGGCCGCTGTGTTTGCCAAGGTCACCGTGAATCGTGGCCTGATGCGGTAGATCCATGATCCGCTACATCGTTTGAACCTCGCTTCCTCCTTGCAACCAGCCGCCGTCAGGCGTTTTCCACCACCCGCTTCAAGGAGTAAGTAGATGGCTGACAGAGAAACAGGAATCGTGAAATGGTTCAACGATGCCAAGGGCTTTGGCTTCATCACCCGCGATAAAGGCGGCGAGGATGTGTTCGTGCACTTCCGTGCGATCCAGAGCCAGGGCTTTAAGAGCTTGAAAGAAAACCAGAAGGTGAGCTTCACCGTCGTGCAGGGCCAGAAGGGCCTGCAGGCTGACGCCGTCGAGCCGATTAATTGAAGGCACGCTGCAGAGTTGCGCGCTGTACAGTGCGGACTTCTCGATAAAAAGCCCGACATCGTCGGGCTTTTTTTTGCCGACGAAATGAAGAAACGGCCCGCTGGCGGGCCGTTTCTTTTACTGTTTCAGCGTGATGTTTCAGCAAGTCCGCTCAACGCAACACCACTTTTCCGTTCTGGATGCGGACGTAGGTGTTCTCGCGAATACCGCCCAGATCATGCTGATTGATCACGACGCGGCGGCCATCGTCCATGCGCACGGTGAGGTTGTACGTGTCGCCGGTGGTGCGCTTCTGGATGGCGTTGCCGGCAACCGCACCGGCGACCGCGCCGGCCGCGGTGGATACGTTCTTGTTGCCATCGCTACCACCGGTTTGCTGCGAGATCTCTCGTCCGGCAACCGCACCGACGATGCCTCCCAGAATGGCGCCGGTGGCGGAAGGCGCACTACGGCCGGACGGGACTACTTCGATGCGCTCGACGATGCCGCAGTCCGCGCAGTAGCGGGACGGAGCCGGAGCGGAACTGTAGCCACCGCCGCCATAACCACCACCGCCATAACCAGGTGAAGTAGTGGCGCAACCAGCCAGCGCGGTAAGGACGATGGTGCCCACAGCAAGCATGCGGATATTCATTGGGTTCTCCTGAGTCTGTGTGCAGACACTGTGTTGGTTCGTGTGTCGCGATGCCTCAGCACCGCGTGTCCGGCATCGTGTACGTGCCTACGTGAACCGAGTGCCAATCTAGTCAATCGCGTAGTGCGCGATGTCAGCATCAATTCAGCCGCGGAAATCCTGGTGGCAGCCTTGGCAGCTTTCCTTGGCTTGTTCGACCACGGCGGTGGCGGCAGCGCAATCGGTCGGTGGTGCGGTCAGCACCGCGTCGAGCTTGGCGCGATACTGACTGGCGTGACCAGAAAAACGTTGGTCGTCCGCTAACCCGGGGAATGCCATCTCCAGATCGTTGGCCATCAATCGCAACGCGCGTACATGCGGCACGGTGTCGGTGGCTGCGCACCGGCTCTGCGTTACCTTCTGGTTGAGCAGTCCGAAATGTTTGTCCATCACATGCATCACGCTGTCAGGATAAGGATCCTGGCGCGCTTGAAGTGCGCGCACCGCCATCACGGTGGCAACGGCGCCAACCAGGAGGCCGATCAGGAACAGGAAGAAATAGCGGGATGCGTTGCTGGCCATGCGGCGGGCTCCTTCGTAGATGACCGGGGCATAGTACGACGCGCCTCGCGGGTTTCGCCACGTCTACAATAGCGAGATGAAGAAAGAACTCAGAGACCGGTTCGCCGGCATCGACCGTCTGTATGGCCAGGGTGCGGTGGAACGCTATGCGCGCAGCCGCGTGGCCATTGTGGGACTGGGTGGAGTGGGATCCTGGTTGGTGGAAGCGCTGGCGCGTTCCGGCGTCGGCCACCTCACGCTGATCGATGCCGACGACATCTGCGTGTCCAATACCAATCGGCAACTGCCGGCGCTGGAAGGTCAATACGGGCGCAACAAGGCCGAAGCGATGGCCGAACGTTGTCGTGCCATCAACCCGCTAGTCGAGGTCGATGTCGTGCCATCGTTTCTCACCGGCAGCAATCTTGAGCAACTGCTGGATCGTAATTTCGATCTGGTGTTGGATGCTTGCGATAGTTTCCGCACCAAAGTGGAAATGATCGCCTGGTGCCGCCGCCGTAAACTGCCTATCGTGGTTTCCGGTTCGGCGGGCGGACGTACCGACCCGACCCAGATCCGCCTGCGTGATCTGTCACGCACCGAGCACGATGCGTTGCTGGCGTTGATACGCAAGAAGCTGCGCAGCGAGTTCAACTTCCCTAAGAATCCTGACCGCTATTTCAGCGTGCAGGCAGTGTATTCGCTGGAGAACGTCAAGTACCCGCAAGCCGATGGAAGCGTCTGCGGCCTGCGCCCGCAGTTGAGCGCGGACGCCGCGCTCAAACTGGATTGCGGTGCTGGGCTCGGTGCGGCCACTCATATCACCGGCGCCTTTGCCTTCGCGATGGTGGCCAAGGCGTTGGAGCTGCTTTCCAAGAAGCACGCGATGTCACCTGTAGACATGGCTGTGGGAGCGACGTAAGTCGCGACGGAAGAACAGCCAAAGCTTCAGACACGGATTAACGCGGATGAACACGGGTAGAAAACAATCAATGCTTTATCCGCATTCTCCGCGTTAATCCGCGTCCAAGGCTTTGGTTTTTCTCGCAGGTCGCGACTAAATCGCCCCACAGAATCATCAGCTCCGGCCAATACCAAACAACCGCTCCGCATTACGCGTCGTGGCCGCCGCAATGGCCGCAGACTCCTCGCCGCGCAATCGCGCAATGGTTTTGCAGATGAAGAGCAGCCTTGCCGGCTCGTTGCGTTGTCCGCGTATTTCCGCGTCCGGCTGATCCGGTGAATCGGTTTCAAGCAACAGTCGATCCAACGGCATCTCGGCGACCAACCGCCGGAGTCGCTTGGCGCGATCATAGGTCACGGGACCACCGAGCCCGATAAAGAAGCCCAATTCCCATAGTTGCTTCGCCTGCTCGATACTGCCGGAAAAACTGTGCACCACACCACGCAGGCGCCTCGATGAACCCGAGCCATTGATACGTTTGATGGAGGCGATCACCGCATCCACCGCCCGCCGGGCATGCACGATCACCGGCAGATCGACATCGCGCGCCAACACCAGCTGCCCTTCGAAGAAGCGCTGCTGTACTTCGGCATCCAGACCCTCGACGAAGTAATCCAGCCCACATTCGCCGATTGCCACCGGCCGTTCCCGTGCTACCCAGTCGTGCAATTCAGTCAGGTGCTCATCGCGATGCGACGACAGGAACATCGGGTGCAGCCCGTAGGCGGGATAAAGGCCGGGATCGGCGGCGCAGACGTCGCGCAGTTTGGGCCAGCCCGCAGCGTCTATCGCCGGCACGATCTGCCGTTTCACCCCGGCCTCGCGTGCGCGCCGGATCACCGCATCACGGTCGTGATCCAGTTCCGATGCGTCCAGGTGGCAATGGCTGTCGACCAGCACGACGGCTGCTCAGTGATGGGGGCCGGGTTGTTCGATACTGGGCGGGGTGTTCCGGCTCTTCCAATTCGCTAGTAACAGGGTACCCAGGCCTAGCAGTATTTCCTCGACCAATGGGATCGGGTCGGGAAATACCAGGCTCACCAGGAACAGCACCGCTGTCAGCTTGAACAAGGTGGGGTAGCGAAGCTTCCTGGCCCAGTTGAGAAGCGGAAGCAATAAAGGGCTGGCCATGGGGACGCCTTGGGAAGTTGGCACGTGGAGACACGCTATCACGGGACAGAGTGGTGGTCCGGTTCACGATTCAGAAGGTTCAGTGTTCGGAAATCCGGACTTGGTTCAGGTTCGTAGTGGTGCAATGATGAACATTATCAACCGGGCAAGACCCGTTTCTTGGAGGCAGCGATGAAGAGCAATACCACCACTATTTTGGTCGCCGTGGGTGCGCTGCTGGTAGGGGGCGTGGCTACCGCCGCTTTTCTCAAGGGTAGTGACAAATCACCCGAGATCGCGCCGGTGGAAGCCGGCGCCATGGCCGGCGACCCGTCCGCAATAGCGGATGACGCGGCCATTGGCGACAACCAGATTCCCGTCGGCAATCTGGAGTACGCCGACGTCCTGAAGGTGGACCCTGTCACCAGCACCGAAAAGCGCTACGCCGCCGTCATCGGCAGCGAGCCGGTCCGCGAGACCACCACCACCACCACCACGCCGCGAGAAGTCTGCGAGGATGTCGTGGTGCAGGAACGTCTGCCGGAGCGCGACGGCAATGCCGGCGGCACCGTGGCTGGCGCGGTGATTGGCGGCATCCTGGGTAACCAGGTCGGCGGCGGCAGCGGCAAGAAGGCTGCCACCGTGGCTGGCGCGGTTGCCGGTGGCGTTATCGGAAACCAGGCGGACAAGCGGCACGTCGGCGGTCGGGTGGTCACCCGGACCGAGCGCCAATGCCACACCGAGAATGCCAGCTCCGAGTCTTCCCGTGTAACCGGCTACAACGTGACCTACCAGAATCCGGATGGCACCACGGGCACCATGCGCATGGGCAGCAAGCCGGGGACCCGCATCGCGATGGGCAACACCGAAAAGGTGGTGGGTTACAAGGTGACGTATCGCCTGGATGGCCAGGAAAAGACCATTCGTATGGATGAGAAGCCCGCCAGCGACCGCCTCCCGGTCATCGACGGTCAGGTGGTCACTCAGACTGCATCGGCGGATGCGCCCGATCAGGGCTGATCTTCCGAGCTTTCCGACGAACATGCTCAACAAGGCCGGCGCAAGCCGGCCTTGTTGTTTCTGCTATTTGCAGCGGCGGGGGTTACGGCCCGTGCGGGGCGCCGAATACAATGTGAGACTGTCCTGAACCGGTTCCTCCAGCATGGCTTTGCATCCGTACGATCTGTTTGACGTCCGTTCCCTGCTGTCCGAAGAGGAGCGTGCGGTGCAGGACACCGTGGCCCGCTTCACCGATGAACGCGTGCGCCCGATCATTGGCGATGCTTTCGACCAAGGCCGGTTTCCGAAAGAACTGGTGTCGGAGATCGCCGAACTGGGCCTGCTGGGTTCCTCGCTGCCGGAGCAATACGGCGGACATGGCCTCAACGCCGTCAGCTATGGTTTGATCTGCCAGGAGTTGGAACGCGGCGACAGCGGTATTCGCAGTTTTGTCAGCGTGCAGTCCTCGCTGTGCATGTATCCCATCTACGCCTACGGCAGCGAAGAACAACGCCAGCGCTGGCTGCCCGACATGGCAGCCGGCAAGGTCATCGGCTGCTTCGGTCTGACTGAGCCGCACGGCGGCTCGGATCCAGCCAACATGAAGACGCGTGCGGTGCGTGACGGCGGCGACTGGGTCATCAATGGTTCCAAGATGTGGATCACTAACGGAAATCTGGCCGATATTGCCATCGTCTGGGCGCAGACCGACGAAGGCATCCAGGGTTTCGTGTTGGAAAACGGCATGCGCGGTTTCACCGCGCAGGAAATCAAACACAAGATGAGCCTGCGTGCGTCGGTGACGTCTTCACTGTTCTTCGACAACGTGCGCGTGCCGGATGCCAACCGCCTGCCGAACGTAAAAGGCCTCAAGGGTCCGCTGGGTTGCCTGACCCAGGCCCGCTACGGCATCACCTGGGGGCCGATCGGCGCCGCGATCGCCTGCCTGGACGAAGCGCTGAATTATTCCAAAGAACGCATCCTGTTCGAACGCCCGGTCGCGGCCACCCAAAGCGCGCAGATCAAGCTGGCCGAGATGGCGCGCCGCATCACCCTGGCGCAACTGTTGTCGCTGCAGCTGGGGCGGTTGAAAGACGCAGGCACCATGCAGCCATCGCAGGTGTCACTGGCCAAGTGGAACAACTGCCGCATGGCCATCGACATCGCCCGCGAGTGCCGGGACCTGCTGGGCGGCGCGGGCATCACTACCGAACACGCTGCCATTCGCCACGCGTTGAACCTGGAATCGGTGATCACCTACGAGGGTACCGAGACCGTGCACCAACTGGTGATCGGCCGCGAACTGACAGGCATCAGCGCGTTCTGATTCTGATCTTTCTTCTCCCGACGGGGAGGAGAGGAATGAGGACCTATGAGCATCTTCAATCTGCAATTGGAAACCGAACGACTGATCCTGCGCCCGCCGGTGCGCGAGGACTACGAGCCGTGGGCGGCATTCGTGGCGGACGAAGAAGCGATGCGCTACATCGGTGGCGTGCAGGCGCGTTCGCCGGCGTGGCGCAGCTTGGCAGCGATGGCTGGCAGTTGGCAGCTGCAGGGGTTCGCGATGTTCTCGGTGATTGAAAAAACCACCGCACGCTGGATCGGTCGTGTCGGACCCTGGCAGCCGGAAGGCTGGCCGGGCACTGAGGTTGGCTGGAGCATCGTGCGTTCTGCCTGGGGCAGGGGTTACGGGCCGGAGGCCGCGACGGCCAGCATCGACTGGGCCTTCGACCATCTGGACTGGAGCGAAGTGATCCACACCATCGATCCTGAGAACCGCAACTCCAAAGCGGTCGCGGCCAAACTGGGATCACGCTATCTGCGCATGGACGAACTACCGGAGCCACACCACGGCAAGCCGGTGGAGGTCTGGGGACAAAGTCGCGATGCTTGGCGCTCGCGGCGCGCCACGAAAGCGTAATGTCTATCGACGCCATCTCTCCGCAGCTGACTGCCACCTTGAAGTTCGCGTTGCCCGTGATGGCGCAGGTATTCCGTGATCCTTGGTGGATCATTGGCAGTGCGGCGATGCGGCTGGGTGGCGTTGCCAACGTCGAGCCGGCCGATGTCGATGTGCTGTGTAGTGCCGGCGACGCCGGGCGCTTGATTGCCGCCTGGCAGGATCACCTCGATATCGCCCACGGGCCACATGACGGTGATCGCTTCCGTTCCCGTTTCGCGCGATTCCGTCACTTGCCTGTGCCGCTGGAAGTGATGGGCAATCTGCAAGTACTTGCCGGCGGAAGTTGGCAGCCCGTTCGCATCGAAGCCACACAAAGTGTGTGGTGCGACGGGTATGTAGTGCCCATCGGTACCTGGCAGGAACAGATCCTTGTTCTACGCCTGCTCGGTCGCGACAAGGATCTGGCCAAGGCCGATCTGATTTCCTCTCATATCGAAACGGAGCACGCGAATGTCGGTTGAGACGCTGACGGTTTATGGCTTTTCGGTTTCCGGCAATTGCCACAAGGTGCGCCTGCTGTTGGAGCAACTGCAGATCCCGTACCAATGGATCGAGGTGGACAGCCCGAATGGCGCCACGCGCACGCCGGAGTACCTGGCCAAGAATCCGAACGGCAGGGTGCCCATGATCGAACGCGCCGACGGCAGCTTGCTGGCCGAATCCAACGCCATTCTGTGCTGGCTGGCCGATAGCTTCGATCCAAAAGGGAGTTTTCTTCCCGCGGATGAGTGGCAGCGGGCGCAAGCGCTGAGCTGGTTGTTCTTTGAGCAGTACAGCCATGAGCCCTACGTGGCGGTAGCGCGTTTCATCCGCGGCTGGGCGCCGCTGGATTCCCCGCGTAGAGCCGATCTGCCGCGCTTGATCGAGCGCGGTGAACAGGCATTGGCGGTGATGGAGAAGCATCTGCAATCGAAGGATTGGTTTACCGGGGCCGACTACGGCGTCGCCGACATCGCGCTATACGCTTACACCCACTGCGCTGAAGATGGTGGCTTCGACCTGGGCAAGTTTCCTCAAATTACCAATTGGCTGTCGCGCGTGTTTGCCACACCGGGTTTTGTTCACATGCCAAGCGTCAGCGACGATGTTGCCGCGCGCTTGGCCGCCTCTTGATCAAGCGTAGTCGGGGCTACGCTCCCGACGCCCGCACTGCCGGGGGCGCGAAGAAAATCCGTCGGGCGCGTAGGCCTGACTTACGGAAGCCGCATGACCGCCAAACCGATTCCCGCCCGCATGAAGGGCCTCAACCGCGCCGAAATCTGTGACCAGAACTTCATCGAGTTCGTGAAGGAATGGGACGGGCGGGCGGACGCCAAGCCAGCCCCCAACGAGTCAATCCTCGACGGCAGTGCGCTGGATGCACATGGCTTTTCGGAACTGCTGGAATCGCAGCTGATCTCCCGCCACCTTGACCTGATGGCGCGGGTATTGCGCGTGCAGAACAAGGTCTTCTACACCATCGGCAGTTCTGGCCATGAAGGCAACGCCATGGTCGCGCGGTTGACCCGCCACACTGATCCGGCATTCCTGCATTACCGCAGCGGCGGCTTCATGGCCGAGCGCTTCCGCAAGCTGCCTGGCATGGATCCGGTGATGGACTCGGCGCTGTCGTTCGCGGCTAGCGCGGAAGACCCCGCTTCCGGCGGTCGCCACAAAGTCTGGGGCAGCAAGCCGCTTTGGGTGCTGCCTCAAACCTCGACCATCGCGTCGCATCTGCCTAAGGCTTTGGGCACGGCCGTCGCTATCGAGCAGGCGAAACGCATTGGCCACGCGTTGCCGATTCCGGATGACAGTATCGCCATCTGTTCGTTCGGCGATGCTTCCAGCAATCACGCCACTGCGCAAACAGCCTTCAACGCCGCCGCCTGGACGGCTTATCAGAAACTGCCGGCACCGGTATTGTTCGTTTGCGAAGACAACGGCATCGGCATTTCTGTGAAGACGCCGGGTGGTTGGATCGAGCGCAATTTTTCCGGTCGCGCCGATCTGGATTACTTCTATGCCGATGGCCTGGATCTGGCGGAAGGTTACGGCCAAGTTCAAGCCGCCGTGGAGCATTGCCGCCGCAGTCGCCGACCGACCTTCCTGCACCTGCGCACCACCCGTATCATGGGGCACGCCGGCACCGACTTCGAAATCGAGTGGCGGCCCATCGAAGAGCTATGCGCCGTGGAAGCGACCGATCCGCTGCTGCGCTCGGCGGCCATCGCGCTGCAATCGGGATTGATGTCGAAGCAGGCGTTGCTGGACCTCTACGAAAGCACGCGCAAGCGTTGCTTCGCCGCTGCCGAAGAAGCAGACCGTCGGCCGAAGATCACCATGCTGGAAGCGGTAGTCGCGCCGCTGGCCCCCTACACGCCAGATGCCGTGGCGGCCGAAGCATCCCGTGCCGCACCGCAGGACAAGCGCATTGCGGTATTCGGTAGTGAAGACAAGCTGCCGGAGAGACTGCCGCACCGCCATTTGGCTATCCAGATCAACAACGCACTGCACGATCTGTTCTGCAAATATTCCGAGGCACTGTTGTTTGGCGAGGACGTGGCGCAGAAGGGTGGGGTGTATACGGTCACCAAAGGGCTGCACAAATCTTTCAAGAACAGCCGGGTGTTCAACACATTGCTGGACGAAACCATGATCCTTGGCCTGGCACAGGGCTACGCGAACATGGGGATGCTTCCGATACCGGAAATCCAGTACCTGGCGTACTTCCACAACGCATGCGACCAGATCCGTGGCGAAGCCGCATCATTACAGTTCTTCAGTAATGACCAATATCGCAATCCCATGGTGGTGCGCATTGCTGGCCTGGGGTACCAACGAGGTTTTGGCGGACACTTTCACAACGACAATTCGATCGCTGCGTTGCGCGATATTCCTGGCCTGCTAATGGGCTGCGCTTCGCGTGGCGACGACGCTGCCATGATGTTGCGCACCTTGACCGCGTTGGCAAAGGTAGACGGTCGCGTGAGCGTCTTTCTGGAGCCCATCGCGTTGTACATGACCAAGGACTTGTACGAAGCCGGCGATAGCCAATGGCTGTTTCCTTATCCACCTCAGGAAGAAGCCATCGTGTTGGGCGAGGGGCGCGTGTACGATGAAGACGCTGGCGATCTTGTCATCTTCAGCTATGGCAACGGCATCCCGATGAGCCTGCGTGCCGCACGCCGTATCGAAGCCCAGCATGGCTGGAAAGTGCGAGTGGTCGATCTGCGCTGGTTGGTGCCGCTCAACGAAGCCTTCATCGCCGAGCAGGCTGGATCGGCCGAACGCATCTTGATCGTCGACGAAGGTCGTCATTCGGCCGGTGTCGGAGAAGGCGTCATTACCGCCGTCGTGGAAGCGGGGCTAGGTGCCAAACCGTTGGAGCGGGTCGTCGGCGTGGACACCTACACACCGCTGGCAGGCGCAGCATTCCTGGTGTTGCCGGGAGATGAGGACATCGTGGCGGCCGCGGCGAGGCTGGCGAGCCACTGATTTCGGCAAGATAGGTAGGAGCGGCGTCCCGCCGCGAGCGCGCCACGATAGCTGCTCAGCGCGCGCGATCTAGAACGCGCCGCAGCGCGCCCGTGCGGCGAACAGTCAGGCTTTAACTGCTTTTAGCTTCTGCCGCGATCTGACAAGAAAAGCTCGCGGCGGGACGCCGCTCCTACAGAGCTGTAGGACGGAATTCCCAACGAAATTGACACCCCGCTTACAGGTGCCCGGCATAGGCTGTACGGACATTCCACGGGAGCATTCCATGGCCAAGCTCAAGGTCGCGGTGTTTGTCGGCAGCCTGCGCAAGGCGTCGTTCAATCGAAAACTGGCCAAGGCGGTCGAAAAGCTAATGCCGGACGATTTCGAATTCGACTACGTTCGCATCGATCATTTGCCGCTCTACAACCAGGATTTCGACGAAGGCTACCCGGCGGTGTGCACACAACTGAAGCGGCAGATCGAGTCGGCCAACGCGCTGCTGTTCGTCACTCCCGAATACAACCGCTCCATCCCGGGTGTACTGAAGAACGCGGTGGACATCGCCTCGCGGCCTTGGGGCACCAATTCCTTCGCCGGGAAGCCCGGTGCGACCATTGGCATTTCGATAGGAGCCACCGGTACCAGCATGGCGCAGCAACATCTGCGTAACGTCCTGATGTATCTCGACGTACCCTTGCTGGGACAGCCGGAGGTCTACGTACACTTCAAAGAAGGATTGATCGACGACGAAGGCAATATCGGCAGCGAAGGCACGCAGAAGTTCCTTCAAGGATTCGCGGACAAATATGCGGCCTGGGTAAAGCAGCATCAAGCATGAAGAAAAACTCGACTTTTGTAGGAGCGACGTGAGTCGCGATCTCGTCCGCGGTATCGAAGAAGGGTAGGGCTAATCATGAAGAGAGCCAGATAATTTTCCACGCGGTTCCAAATGCAGCCAGGGATATGCTTCTTACTCGTAGCAGATCCCTCTCCGCACTTGGGATGAAACAGCGCCGTTAATCTGATGCATACGAACTTTGCGATGGTGAGATATCTATGAACAGTCCCACACTCACTCCTCATCTGGTCGTCAATGATGCGGAAGCAGCGATCGTTTTCTATGAGAAGGCTTTTGGTGCAACGCTTGAAGCGAAGCACCCCGCCGACGATGGCAAGCGGCTGATGCACGTGCATATGACGCTGGGAGCCGGTGCGCTGTTTCTGCACGATGACTTCCCCGAGTACGGCGATCAGGGCGCGAAAGCACCTGCGCGGCTAGGAGGTGCCAGCTGCACGCTTCATCTGGATGTTGCGGACGCCGACGCCGCATGGGAGCGGGCGACCAAGGCCGGCGCCACCGTGCTCATGCCTTTGGACAACCAGTTCTGGGGTATGCGCTACGGCCAGATCAAAGATCCGTTCGGCCACGTCTGGTCGATAGGCGGGCCAGTGAAGTAACCAAAGTCATTCCGGTACCGAGATGTACCCTTGTGGGAGCGACGTGAGTCGCGACGTTGATACTTCCGGTCGCGACTCACCGGTGCCGGCATGCCGGCACCACTCCCACAAGGGAAGCTGTGCTTGCATCGTGACAGACACTAATGAACCGATGAGGAGCGGGGCTTGCTCGGCTGTTCTTCAATCTGGGGCTGTGGACGAAAAGCAGGTGTGCAAGCTTGGCTCTACGTC
This sequence comes from Pseudoxanthomonas sp. UTMC 1351, assembly GCF_040948865.1. Classification (NCBI taxonomy): domain Bacteria; kingdom Pseudomonadati; phylum Pseudomonadota; class Gammaproteobacteria; order Lysobacterales; family Lysobacteraceae; genus Pseudoxanthomonas; species Pseudoxanthomonas sp. UTMC 1351. The sequence continues at coordinate 43,119 of NZ_JAVGJT010000033.1, forward strand.
AGGGCGGGGCGCGCTTCTAGTAGAGCGGAGCCCGCTCCGCTGCTCTTCGGATAGAGGCCGACAACGTGCCGAAGCCGAGCAAGCTCGGCTCTACAAGCTATCACTCAGCGCGCCAAACCATCTTGCAGCGGCACTTCCCGTAGCGAAATGGTGCCGGCGCTCAAACCACCCGGCTGACGATCCAACGGCAGCACCGCCAGCGCCAATGTGCCGTCACCTGGCAGCGTACTGACAATTTCGCCGATATCACGACTGCCGTCACTGACGGATGTGCCAGGTTCCACTACGCCTTCGGCCTCAAACAACGCCAATCCGCGCTTGGCTTTACCCAGGAAATGCGTGCGTGCGACGATTTCCTGGCCGGGATAGCAGCCTTTCTTGACGCTATAAGCCTGCAGCCTGTCCAGAGACAACTGTTGTGGCGTCCATTGCTCGCGCTGCGCAGGTGAAAGGCGGGGCAGGCCATGGCGAAGATCGTAGGCGGTCCATTCCTGTGTCGCCTCCGGTTCGAGCGTTGCGCGATTCAGTGCGATGCGCAGGCTGCGCGGCCCTCCATGCCCGCCGAAATCCAATTCGATCTCACCTTCCTTCTGCGCAATTTGCGCACCGGAGGCGTTTTCCGGTTCGCTGAGCGCGCCAGCCACATGCCAATCGGTCAGTGTCTCTATCTTCAACTTTCGTCGGAAGACGAAGCGCCGCAGTTGGGCGACGAACTCGTCGGCAGGGTGATCCAGCAACACCAGCAGAAGACGGTCTTCGACCAGCTTCAATAGCGCAAACACTGCTATCACACGGCCTTTGGGGGTTAGCCAGGCGTTCCAATGCCAGTGGCCCGGCGTCAATTCCACCACGTCATTGGCGAACTGGGCGTGGGCGAAAGCAGTCGCGTCGACGCCATCCAGCGCCACGGCCGCGTAGTCCGGGACCGCGGAAAATGCTTGCTTGGTAGGGGAATGGTTGTCAGCCAAGGGGGCGAGGATTAAAATTTTGTGCGTTGCGAGATCCCCATGATAGGCCAAAGCCCTCCCATCCCCGAGCCCGATGCTGGAACACAGTCGTCCGATAGCGGGCGGTTGCCGACCAGCGAGCCGTCCGAAGGGACGGAGACGGCGCATAAGGAGATAGGCGGGCGCGGCGGGCTGGAGCCCACGCGTTATGGGGATTGGGAAAAAAACGGACGCTGCATCGATTTTTGATCAGCATTTAGCCAACGCGGTCTAGCGACCGCCCAGCCGAGATAACGAGCGCAGCGAATGGCGACCCCAGAACGTCCGCTTTCACCGCACCTGCAGGTGTACCGTTGGCAGATCCAGATGGTGACCTCGATCCTGCATCGAGGCACCGGTATCTTCCTGACTTTTGGTTCCTTGCTGATCGCCGCCGGGATGCTGTCCCTGGTCGCCGGCCCTGAGTCCTGGAACCGCTACAAGAGCCTGTCCGGTTCCTGGTTGGGCCAGTTGTTTCTGCTCGCCTGGGCATGGTCTTTCATATTTCACTTGATCAATGGCATCCGCCATCTGCTGCAGGATGCGGGTTACGGCTACAGCATTGCCGCGTTCGTGCGTAATAGCTGGATCGCTGCCATTGGCAGCTTGCTGTTGACCGCCGCCTTGTGGGTATTGGTCGTTATGCGCGGAGGCCTGGCATGAATCGCTATCGCACCCCGCTGAAGAACGCGAGCGGCCTGGGCTCGGCCAAGGAAGGCGTCGGCCATTTCACAGTGCAGCGCCTGACGGCCATCGCCTTGATCTTTTTGTCGTGCTGGTTCTTGTACTTCGTGATCGGCTTGGTCGGCGCGGACTACGTGAACGCCACCGCCGCCGTGGCCAAGCCATGGAATGCGGTGCTGATGGTGGCTTTCCTGGTGTCTACCTTCTGGCATGCGCAATTGGGCATGCAGGTAATCATCGAGGACTACGTACACAGCCACGGCTGGGCAATGACCTGGCAGATCGTGGTGCGTTTCATCTGCATCCTTGGCGCGCTGGCCAGCGTATTCGCCGTGGTCCGCATCGCGTTGGGGAACTGATTCATGACATCTGCTTACAAGATCACCGAACACAAGTACGACATGGTGGTGGTCGGCGCCGGTGGCGCCGGACTGCGCGCCACCTTTGGCCTGGCTGCCAAAGGTTTGCAGACGGTCTGTCTGACCAAGGTATTCCCGACCCGTTCGCACACCGTCGCGGCGCAGGGCGGTATTTCCGCCGCGCTGGGCAACATGGGCGAAGACGACTGGCGCTACCACTTCTACGACACCATCAAAGGTTCGGATTGGCTGGGCGACCAGGACGCCATCGAATACATGTGCCGCGAGGCGATCCCGGCGATCATTGAGCTGGAACACTACGGCGTTCCGTTCAGCCGTACCGATGAAGGCAAGATCTACCAGCGTCCGTTCGGCGGCATGACAACGCGTTACGGCGAAGGTCCACCAGCGCAACGCACCTGCGCCGCCGCCGACCGCACCGGCCACGCGATGCTGCATACGCTGTACCAGCAGTCGCTGAAACACGATGCGCGCTTCATGGTCGAATATTTCGCACTGGACCTGATCTTCGACGAAGAAGGCGTCTGCCGCGGGGTGCTGGCCCTGGATATGGCGGAAGGCTCGCTGCACCTGTTCCGCGCCCATGGCGTGGTGCTGGCTACCGGCGGCTACGGCCGCGCCTACTTCAGCGCCACCTCGGCGCATACCTGCACCGGCGACGGCGGTGGCTTGGCGCTGCGTGCGGGCTTGCCGATGCAGGACATGGAATTCGTGCAGTTCCATCCCACCGGCATCTACGGCGCCGGCTGCCTGATCACCGAAGGCGTGCGAGGCGAGGGCGGAATCCTGCGCAACAGCAGCGGCGAGCGTTTCATGGAACGCTACGCGCCGCACTACAAGGATTTGGCATCGCGTGACGTTGTGTCGCGTTCGATGACCATCGAAATCCGCGAAGGCCGCGGCGTCGGCGAGCACAAGGACCATATCCTGCTCGACCTGACCCACCTTGGCCCGGAAGTGATCAACGAAAAGCTGCCCGGCATCGCCGAAAGCGCTCACATCTTCGCTGGTGTGGACGTCACCAAGCAGCCGATCCCGGTCATTCCCACCGTGCACTACAACATGGGCGGTATCCCGACCAATTACCACGGCGAAGTGGTGCGCAAGGTCGGTGACAACCCGGATTCGGTGGTGCCCGGCCTGTACGCCATCGGCGAGGCCGCCTGCGTGTCGGTGCATGGCGCCAACCGGCTGGGCTCCAATTCGCTGCTCGACTTGGTGGTGTTCGGCCGCGCGGTGGCCAATCGCTGCGCCGAGACCATCAAGACCAATGCGCCGCACAAGCCGTTGCCTTCGGACAGCTGCGACAAGGCGCTGGCACACCTGGACAAGCTGCGCAATGCCAATGGCGACACGCCGACCGCCGTTATCCGCGACCGCATGCAGCGCACCATGCAAAGCGACGCCGCGGTGTTCCGCACCAGCAAGACGCTGAAGGAAGGCTGCGAGAAGATGGCTGACATCTTCAATTCGTTCGAGAACGTCAAGGTGTCCGACCGTTCGCTGGTCTGGAATTCGGACCTGATCGAAACCTACGAGCTGCACAATTTGTTGCTCAATGCGGTAGCCACGATCAACTCGGCCGAACAGCGCCACGAAAGCCGCGGCGCGCACGCGCACGAGGACTTCCCCGATCGCGACGACGTCAACTGGCACAAGCACACCTTGGTCAACGTGGACGAGCAGGGCAAATGCAGCTTCGACTACCGCCCGGTGCACATGTACACGTTGAGTAAGGACGTGGATGTGGTGCCGCCGAAGCCGCGCGTTTATTAAGAAGCAGGAGCGGGAACAGGGAAAAGGGAACGGGGAGTGACGCTTTCATGAGTTCTCCTTAGTCCACTAGACCTTCATTCCCTGTTCCCTTTTCCCCGTTCCCGCTTTACGGACACAAGCAATGGCCGAATTCGCACTCCCGAAAAATTCCAAGATCGGCAAGGGCAAGCATTTTCCCGCCAAGGACGCCAAGCAGCCGCGTACCTTCAAGGTCTATCGCTGGAACCCGGACGACGGACAGAACCCGCGCGTGGACACCTACGAGGTGGATCTGGCCGCTTGCGGTCCGATGGTCCTGGACGCGCTGATCAAGATCAAGAACGAGATCGATCCCACGCTGACTTTCCGTCGCTCCTGCCGCGAGGGCATTTGCGGCTCGTGCGCGATGAACATCGATGGCACCAACACGCTGGCCTGCACTCGCGCCATCAGCGACTGCAAGAAGGCGGAAGTGCCGGTCTATCCACTGCCGCACATGAGCGTGGTCAAGGATCTGGTGCCGGACCTGACACACTTCTATGCGCAGTACGCATCGATCAAGCCCTGGATCCGCACGCAGACGCCAGCCCCGCCGGATCGCGAACGCCTGCAGTCGCCGGAAGACCGCAAGCAGCTTGACGGCTTGTACGAGTGCATCCTGTGTGCCTGTTGCTCTACCTCCTGCCCCAGTTATTGGTGGAACGGCGAACGCTACCTGGGCCCGGCAATCCTGTTGCAGGCTTATCGCTGGATCGTCGACTCGCGCGACGAAGACACCGGTGCGCGCCTGGACGATCTGGAAGACCCATTCAAGCTCTACCGGTGCCACACCATCATGAACTGCGCGCGCACCTGCCCGAAGGGCTTGAACCCGGCGCTGGCGATCGCCGAGATCAAGAAGCTCATGCTGGCGCGTCGCGCCTGAAAACGGAACCGCTATGAACGCAAACACCACTGTGTGGCTTTGGCCGGCAGTGGCAATGGCGGCACTGACTTTTCTTGTCTGGTGCCGTCTTTACTACGTCCGGCTCGGCGAAATGAGGCGCCGGCGTATTCCGGCGCAAGCGCTGGCCAATTCCGCTGACGTGGCGGCGAAGCTGAGCGACACACGGGCTTCTGACAATTTCCGCAATTTGTTCGAACTGCCGGTACTGTTCTATGCCGGCACGATACTGGCCGCACAGGTAAGCTCGGTGAGCAGCACAATGCTGGCACTGGCCTGGTCGTTCGTGGTGTTGCGCGCGGCGCATAGCCTGATCCACTGCACGTTCAATCATGTCATGAGCCGGTTTGTCACTTACCTGCTGGCGACATTCTCGTTGTGGATATTCTGGGCGCTGCTTGCCTGGAGAATATGGCAGGCATGAGCACCGAGGAAGTCGAACTCAAACGCATCCGCTGGCGTTGCCGCCGCGGTATGCGCGAGCTCGACCAACTGTTCGAACGCTATCTGGCGCAACGCTGGCCGCATTCTTCCGACGAAGAGCGCGGGGTTTTCCTACAGTTGCTCGACTGCGAGGACGATAAGCTCTGGCGCTGGTTCATGGGCTATGAGCATTGTCCCGATGTCGCGCTCGCATCGCTTATCCAGCGGATCCGTCAGCTGCCGCCTTGAGTGGCGTCCCTCGCGTTGGCTGCAAGGCACGCTTGCTCTGCTTGGCCTGTTGGCACCCTGGTCGGTGCTGTTATCGGAAATGCCACGCTGGGCCGCCTGGCCCCTGGTCGCGGGAGTGCTGGCTTATACCTTCTGGTTGATTCGCCGGGAACGACGCAAGCCTGTCAGGAACCTGGTTTTCCCCGGCAACGACAGCCCCGTCCAGGTCGACGGTGTTGCCGTTGAGAGCGTGACGGTGCAATGGCGCGGCCCTCTCGCGTTCGTAACTTGGCGAGAGCCGGGCGGCAGCCGCCGGCGGCTGTCCTGGTGGCCCGACACCCTGCCACCGGAACGCCGACGTGAACTGCGTCTGGCCGCGGGCCTTCAAGATGCTTCGCGCCACCGGTCCGGGATGGCACCATAGCCTCGTGCTCCTTCGCGCCAACGCCGCCAGGCCCTAATGTTCAAACCTATTCCCGTTTCCATTGGCTTGCGCTATCTGCGCGCCAAGCGCCGCAACGGCTTTATCTCCTTCATCTCGCTAGCCTCCATTCTCGGTATCGCCCTGGGTGTGACCGTGCTGATCACCACCTTGTCGGTGATGAGCGGCTTCCAGCGCGAAATCCGCGACCGCCTGTTGCAGATGACTGCCCATGCGACGGTCAGCGGCGCGGGCGAGGACATGCACGACTGGCCCCACGCCGTCGACATGGCGATGAAGGATCCCCGCGTGGCCGGCGCGGCACCTTTCATCGACGTGCAGGCCATGCTGAGCGGCAACGCCGATCCGCAGGGCGCCATGGTGCGCGGTGTGCTGCCTTCCGAAGAACCCAAAGTCTCGGTATTGGCGGACAAGATGAAAAAGGGGCGGATGGACTCGCTGCAACCTGGCGCATTCAGTATCTTGCTCGGCCAGGAGTTGGCAGCGTGGCTACGCGTGGACATTGGCGACACCGTGCTGGTGACCACCACGGCCTTGCAACACTCGGCCATGAGTTCTTCGCCGCGGATCAAGCGCTTCAACGTGACCGGCATATTCGCGGTAGGCCACAACGATATCGATCGGAATCTGGCCATCGTCCATATGGGCGACCTGCAGCGCGTGCTGAGGATGGGCGAGGGCGTCACCGGCGTGCGGCTGAAACTGCACGATATGGATCAATCCTGGAACGTGGCGCGTGACCTTGCCGTTGATCTGAAAGGGCCGTACCGCATCAGCGACTGGACCAGCGAAAACGCCAACCTCTACCATTCGCTAAAGATGGAAAAGACGGTGATGGGCATTCTGCTGTCGCTGATCATCGCGATGGGCGCGTTCAACCTGGTGTCATCCCAGGTCATGCTGGTGACCGACAAACAGGCCGACATCGCCATCCTTCGCACGCTGGGGCTGACACCGCGCGGCGTGATGCAGGTGTTCATGGTGCAGGGTTCGCTGATCGGCATCATCGGAACGGTATTGGGTGTGATCGGCGGCATCTCCCTGACGATGAATCTGGAACGCATCCTGGGCGCCATCGAAACCGCCTTCAACATCACCCTGTTACCGTCCGACGTCTACTACATCACTGGCCTGCCGTACGACCTGCAAAGCAGTGACGTGGTGATGATCGCCCTGGTGGCCCTGACCATGAGCTTCCTGGCCACGTTGTATCCGGCTTGGCGAGCGGCGCGCACCGCGCCAGCGGAGGCGCTGCGTTATGAGTAGCCGGGAAACGGGAAGACCAGCCATTGGGCTGTTGAAAGCCGGGAAAGAGGAGACGGAAGTGCAAAAGCCCACAGTTGCCGGTGGCAATGACGTGATCCGTGCCGAAGGACTAGGCAAGACGTACGCGGAAGGCAAGATGCGTACGCCGGTCTTCGACGGCTTGGAACTGTCGGTGGCAGCTGGCGAAACAGTTGCCATCGTCGGTGCGTCCGGCGCCGGCAAGAGCACGCTACTGCATCTCCTGGGCGGACTGGATACACCGACAGCGGGCGAAGTCTATGTGGCCGGCCAGAAGATGTCGGCGTTGTCCGACTCGGCGCGTGGCCAATTGCGCAACGGTTCGCTGGGATTCGTCTATCAGTTCCATCATCTGCTGCCCGAGTTCACCGCCCTGGAGAATGTGATGATGCCGGTGATGCTGGGCGGCGTCGATGCGGCCACCGCTGCTAAGCGTGCTGAGACACTGCTGGGGCAGGTAGGCCTTGGCCACCGCATTGCGCATAAGCCGGGCGAACTCTCCGGCGGCGAGCGCCAACGCGCCGCCGTGGCGCGCGCCCTGGTCAATCAGCCGGCGTGCGTATTGGGCGACGAGCCCACCGGCAACCTGGACGAAAAAACCGCCGCCACCGTGTTCGCGCTAATGCTCGAACTCAACCGCGCGCAGAAAACCAGTTTGGTTCTGGTTACCCACGACCGGCGGCTTGCAAGGCGTCTGGATCGCGTGCTGGAACTGCATGAAGGCAAGCTGCGGGAGTTGTCGCCAGAAGAGGTGTGAAGCACCTCCTGGCGGGACATAGCGTGGGCTACGCGCACGAACCCACAGGCTGTTGCCACCATGATCGTTACGGTGCCGACATAGCTATCCTGTAGGAGCGACATAAGATGGATTGTCTCGCTCAATGGACGCTAACGCGTGAATTAAGCCGGTCCGCAGTGGGTGCGAAATAGCCGAGGGCGTGCACTCAGGCGCCGCCCTGATGCGGGTTCGGCTTGAATGAATTGTCAGCCCTGCAGCTGGGACCGCAGGCCAGTCACCTCAGCTCGCCAGTCACTGAAATCCTCGGTGTCCTCCCACAACTCTCGAAGCTCGGACTCTGGGCCAAGAATACGGTCAATTGCTTGCTGGGCATCAGAGATAAGCGTGGTATCAGGCGAGGGCTTTACCCGAGCAATCCACTCCAGAAGTTCAGGCTCACTCTCGGCTTCCGGGGTCGGGCGACCGAGTGCGGCCGCTACAACCTCAATTGCGGCCAATGCGTCAGTTGCATCCGGTGAGTCCAAATACCCGTCTGCAGCAATAACTCGTGCGATAGTCTCCCGGACGAGCGAGAGATCACTTGTTTCTCTGAGATCACCCAGCCAGTCCGCGGCACTGTCATTTCCAAAAGAACCAATTGCCCAGCAACCCATGAACTTGCTCCTGTAGGTGTCACGCCTGAACTGAGCCGACCCGCGAAGCGGCTTCGGCTTGAACGAATTGCTAGGCGGCACCCGTGCCACCCCATACGTCTGAACTGCGGAAAGCATAGCGCCACAAAGCCAGGAAAAGTGGGAAGCTGACAACAAGCGCGACGGCACTCACCCCGATGATGAGGGCGAGAAATTCTTTCTCTTCAGCGAAGATGGCGATGCTGTAGTAAAGAGTGGCCGCGACCGGCGAAGATACGCCCACAAGCCAATCAGGCCGATGAGATCGAAGGCCCAGAATGCCCAATCTGTCAGGTCGAGTGGACCGAAGAATGGCGATATGGCCGCCAGCGCGACGAGAAACCAGAAGTAGTACCACCAGGCATATTGCTTTATTTCTCGGTCCATAAGCGCCGCCCCAATGCCGTCTAACGCCTAAGTTAAGCCGCGCCGCGAAGCGGCGTCGGCTTGGACGAGCTGTTGGGCGCCGTGCGGCTCAACGACGACTGCAGTGCCATAGCAGAGAACCTCGGTGAGCCCCGTCATGATCTCGGTTGCGTCGTAGCGCATGCCAATGATGCCGTTCGCGCCGAGCCTACGTGCCTGCTGAAGCATTTCTTGATAGGTCTCGTGGCGCGCCTGCTCACACAGTTCTGTGTAGATGGTAATGTTTCCACCAAACAGAGTTTGGATACCGCCGAGAAAATTGCCCACGATTGAGCGTGAGCGAACGGTAATCCCACGTACAACACCAAGGCTTCGGACAATACGGCAGCCAGGGAGCTCGAACGTGGTGGTAACGCTGGCATCGCTGAGGCCAGACGTGCCTTGCTGGGTTGCTGCGTATACGCTGTTGTACGGATCAGACACGTTCATTCCCCAATTAGGTGCGTAACGCCTGAACTAAGCCGAGCCACGAAGTGGCTGGCTTGAATGATGAGATGGACTCCTCCCGCGTCGCCAAACGGCTTCGAAGAGCCAGACTGATGTTTAGCATCA
>NZ_JAVGJT010000034.1:0-41537 GCF_040948865.1 Pseudoxanthomonas sp. UTMC 1351
ACCTGGTCTGGGCATGGATGACACTCCTGATAGTTAGATCAGGGTGTCCACTAAACCGTAGGAGCTACCGGTTCGGCTTGAATGAATTGTTAGGCGCCACCCGATGTGTCGCCCTGACCTTCGATGTCCTGACTCACTCTAAAGACGTGACCATCGGGGTGACGAACGTGCATCTCTCGGACATTCCAGGGCATGTCGGTTGGTGGCCATGTAACCTCAATCCCTTGCTCAAGACAACGTTGATGAAGCACGTCAACGTCGTCCACCCAGAGTGACATCCATACTCCTTTCTCTGCAGCCTCGTTAGAGGATGGGCCGAATGTCGCCGGATAGTCGCTGAGCCCACGGCCGCCTTGTCCGTTTTGGCAAAGGAAGATTTCGCAGTGCCCCGAGCAGACCCCGCCAAAAGTAGGCGGTGTGCCCCAATCCCATCCCTTCTTCCAACCGAGTTTCTCAAACCACAAGAAGGACTGTTGGATGTTGGATACATTCAAGATCGGGGTTAGATGTTTGACGATCATGGTGGCCTTGTGTGGCGCCTAACGCCTGAAATAAGCCGACTTGCGAAGCAAGTTCGGCTTGATTGAATTGTTAGGCCGCAGCCGGATCACTGGCGGCCCCGCATGTTACTGACGCTGATGAGCTGCGTAACGGTAAGGACGTGCTTGCACACTCCCAGATTGCCATAACTCCCCTCTGGCCCAAGAGTGCCGCGAACCACAATACGGGAAGTGCCCCAGCGCTCAGGCAACTCCGCGCCAGACATGTCGCCCTTGATGCACCAGCGAACATTCTGTCCGTCGGGGGTGAGATACGCGAACTCGAAGTTGTAGAAGTACTCGCCACTGAAAGTTGGATCTGTGGGCGGAACTGAGGTGCATCCGACACACAGAAGCAGGACCAGGGCTTTCAGCGGGTGAGAAATTCTCATGCGGCCTAACTACTATTCGACCCCAAAGTGGGGCAATGCACGCAGTCTGTTGTGGGGTGAGTGGGGCTGTCAACAGGAATTTTCTTACAAGTATCAGCGGGTTGGACTGATACACGGACGCTTTGCCTGGCGCTAGATTTTGGCATTAGAGGGCAAGGAGACCCCGCTATGGAATATCGCGGCAACGGCACCCCGATAAATAGATCGGGTGAGATGGTTCGACCTCCGCGCTTGATGGATGAAGTTCGTGGTCGTTTGCGGTTGAAGCACTACAGTTTGCGGACGGAAAAAGCGTATCTCTACTGGATTCGCCGGTACATTCATGCGAATGGGAAGACACACCCGCGTTTGCTTGGCGGGGTGCATGTGGAAAGATTCCTCACTCGGTTGGCGGTGCAGGAGCGGGTAGCCGCCAGCACTCAGAATCAGGCGCTTGCCGCGCTTCTGTTTCTATATCGGGAGGTGTTGGGGATAGATCTCCCGTGGATGGAGAATGTCGTCCGCGCCAAGCAGCCTCGGCGTCTGCCGGTGGTGTTAAACAAGGCGGAAGTGGTGGCGTTGCTTCGCGGAATGACCGGCCGGGAGTGGCTGATGGCCAGTCTTCTCTACGGTAGCGGTCTTCGGTTGATGGAGTGCGTGCGGCTGCGGATCAAGGACATCGATCTGGCGCGCGGCGAACTGACCGTGCGGAACGGCAAAGGGGGCAAAGACCGCAAGACGGTATTGCCGGCCACTCTGCGGGAACACGTCGCGCGTCATATCGCGGACGCCAAGGCGTCGCATCAACGCGATCTGGAGGCGGGTTTCGGTAAAGTGGCGCTTCCCCATGCACTTGCTCGCAAGTATCCGAATGCGGCGCAGGAGCTGGGTTGGCAGTATGTGTTTTTCGCCACGCGCCGTAGCATCGATCCCTTGGATGGAGGCGAGAAACGGCACCACATCGACGAGAAGGTGCTGCAACGTGCGGTCAGGGCGGCTGCACTACACATCGGCTTGACCAAGCCAGTCAGTCCGCACACGCTCCGGCATTGCTTTGCGACGCATTTGCTGGAAGCCGGCTACGACATACGCACCGTGCAGGAACTGCTGGGCCATAAGGACGTGACGACCACGCAGATATATACCCATGTGCTGAATCGCGGGGCGGGCGGTGTGTTGAGTCCGCTCGACCGCTGATATGACGATCCAGCGGAACGAAGCGCCTCCTGGATTCGGGCTTGCCGCCGCGGCCCTGATGCTGCTGGGTGCGATGGGATGCTTGCTGCTTCCGCAGTTGTTGCCCTGGCCAATGACTGCGTTGTGCTTGTTGCTGGGCATCGGATTGTGGTGGAAGGGGCTCCGCCTACGGCTGGCGGGCCCTTTAATGGTTGGGTTTGGTTGGGCGAGTTTGCATGCGGCATTCGTGCTTTCGGCACAGCTGCCGCATGAGTGGGAGAAGCAGGATCTCAAGGTCGAGGGCCAAGTGATCGATCTACCCCAATCCCAAGCGCGTCGTACGCGCTTCCTTTTTCTGGTCGACGACAATCCAGCGCAGCCGGCACCGCTGAGGGGGCAGCGAGTGCAGTTGTCCTGGTACGACGATTACGGCGCTACTGAGATCGGTCCGCGCAAACAACTTCGCGCGGGCGCGCGCTGGCGGCTGACTGTGCAGGTACGTGCGCCACGCGGCCTTAGTAATCCCGGCGGATTCGATAGCGAACGCCACGCATTGGGGCAACGCATCAGTGCAACAGGTTACGTGCGTGATCCGCATTTTGCCGAAGCAATCGACAGGCCCCGTGGCATAGATGCTTGGCGCGAGGGTATGTCAGTGCGCATCCAGGCGAGTGTCCCGTCCGAATCTGCCCGCTATGTCCGCGCGCTCGCGTTGGGGGATACCACTGCGCTGCAAAATGAGGATTGGGAAATCCTGCGCGCTGTTGGCCTGACGCATCTGATCGCTATCTCGGGCTTCCATGTTGGTCTGGTGGCCGGCTTCTTCGCCTTGTGTGCCTCGGGTATCTGGCGATGTTTTCCAACATGGGCTCGCCGGATCCCACGACCGCAGGCAGCGGGTGTGGCGGCCATGGTCGGAGCCATGGGTTACGCAGTGGTGGCGGGTTTCGCGCTGCCGACGGTGCGCACGGCACTCATGATCGCAGTCGTGGTGCTGGCGAGGTTATCGCGTCGGCCGGTACGGGTTGCCGATTCGCTGGCGCTGGCGGCGCTGGCCGTGCTCGCATTCGACCCGTTATCGATTTTGGCGGCCGGCTTCTGGCTTAGTTTTGCAGGTGTCGCCTGGCTGGCCTGGTGCCTGCCGCAATCGCAGCACTGGGCGAAGGGTTTCCTCTCCGCGCAGGGTGTGGCCACATTGGGATTGCTGCCGCTGACGGTAGCGCTGTTCGGGCAGGCTTCGCTGGTGGGGCCGCTCGCCAATCTGGTTGCCATCCCGTGGTGGAGCTTGGTGGTGGTGCCGATGTCGTTGATCGGCACCGCACTGGACACGCTACATACTGGTTGGGGCGGTTGGATGTGGCGGCTGGCTGCCGCATGTTTCGATCTGACGTGGCCCGGATTCGTGCGGCTGGCGCAAAGCCGGTTTGCGCTTTGGTGGCTACCGGAACCGCATGCCGCTGCATTGCCGTTGGCCTTGCTCGGCGCTTTTTGGCTGTTGTTGCCGCGCGGCGTACCTGGCAAGTCGCTGGCGCTGCTGTTATGGCTACCCATGCTTTGGCCGGATCGTGAACTGCCGGCACGAGGTGAAGCAGAACTGGTGGTTATCGATGTGGGGCAGGGTTTGTCGGTACTGGTCAGGACCCGGCATCACGCGCTGCTCTACGACGCCGGGCCGGCGGTGGAGGACGGGTTTGACGCCGGCGAACGGGCGGTGGTGCCGGCGCTTCGGGCGCTGGGCGTGGCGCGCTTGGACCGGGTGATCATCAGTCATCACGATAACGATCATGCCGGTGGGGTGGAGGCCGTTCGGCGTGCCGTGCCAGTAGAGCAATCGCTGGCACCGGAAGGTGCACCGGTCGATATGGACGGCCCGTGCCGCAGCGGTCAGTCCTGGGAGTGGGATGGTGTGCGGTTTCGTTTCCTTCATCCCACGCCGCATTTCCCCTACTTGGGCAATGAAGCCAGCTGCGTGCTTCGGGTCGAGACTGTGCACGGCGCAGCATTGCTGACTGGGGACATTGGCGAAGTCATCGAGCGGGAGCTGGTACGGCGCGATCCGGCGTCCGTCCGAGCGGATGTCGTGCTCGCCCCGCATCACGGCAGCGCAGGCTCTTCCGACCCAGCGTTTGTCGCCGCCACCGGAGCCCGGCTGGTATTGGTAGCCAACGGCTACCGCAATCGCTTCGGGCATCCCAAGCCTCAGATTGTTGCCCGGTGGCAACGGGCAGGCGCGGAAGTCCTGAGTACCGAGACCGGCGGCGCACTGCGGGTCTGGCTGGAAGAGGAAGGCCCGGTGGTCCGTGAACGACGCCACTCCCGGGCGCGTTTATGGGACCCGGTGCGGCGCTCGCAGGCAGCTGGGCTATCCTATCGGCCTTCGAACGAGCGGCCCGATGTGCCGGAGGACTGAACGTGCTGGAATTGGTCAAGGCCGGTGGTTGGCCGATGATTCCGCTGCTGCTGCTGGCGGTGCTGGCCCTGGCCATCGTGGTGGAGCGGTTCTGGACGCTGCGCCGCAAGGAAGTGCTGCCGCCCGGTCTGGGGAAGGAAGTCCGCACCTGGGCCGTACGCGGCCAATTGGAACAGGCCCACATTGAGTCGCTGCGGCGCACTTCACCACTAGGCGAATTGCTGGCCGCCGCGCTGGACGTGCGTCATCGCCCGCGCGAACAGATTCGCGAACGCATCGAAGACACCGGTCGGCATATCGTCCACCGGATGGAAAAGTTCCTTAACAGCCTGGGCAGCATCGCCTCCGCGGGGCCGCTGCTGGGCTTGCTGGGCACCGTGGTGGGCATGATCCAGATGTTCCTGGGCATCCTGGACAGCGGTGTGGGCGATGTGAACCAGTTGGCTGGCGGCATTGGCAAGGCATTGGTCTGCGCGGCCACCGGCATGATCGTGGCGATCCCGGCGCTGATGTTCCATCGCTATTTCCGTGGCCGCGTAGCGGCCTACGTGATCGAGATGGAAAAGGAAGCCACCGCACTGCTGGACGCGCTGGAAGCGCGGCATCCGCGCCCGGCAGTGCGTCCCAACGCCGCTGTATCTCCCGCCACGGCTGGCGCCTGAGTTCCGGCGATGCGGATACGCGACGACCGTGCCCAAGACGAACCGGAAATCAATCTGGTTCCGCTGATCGATGTCATCCTGGTGCTGATCATCTTTTTCGTGATCACCACGACGTTCGACTCCCGCTCGATGCTGCAATTGCAGTTGCCTAGTGCCACCGGTGAGCCGGTAGCCGCGCAGACCAAGGCGCTGAGCGTGCTGGTCAACGCCGACGGGCACTACTTTGTGGACGAACACGAAGTGCTGCGCACCGACATCGATGCGCTCAAGCAAACGCTGACTCAAGTGGCGGGCGACGACCGCCAGCGCACTGTGTTGCTACGCGCTGATGCGCGTACGCCGCACCAAGCGGTGGTGACCGCATTGGACGCCTTGGGCCAACTCGGTTTCCGCAAGATCTCCATCGCCACGGCGCCGGAGAGCAAGAAGTGACCGAAGCGGTAAGCGAACCCGTGGGCGCGAACCTCTCGCCCTGGCAAACCTATCGGCGCCTGATCGGCTTGGCCAGTCCCTACAGCGGTCTGCTCTGGCTGGCTGGGCTTGGCATGGTGATCGAAGCGGTGGCGGGTGCCGGTTTCACCTGGCTCATGGGCCCCATCGTCAACGAAACCTTCATCACCAAGAACACCGGCGTCAGCCTGTTGCTGCCATTGGCCATCGTAGGCTTGTTCCTGGCGCGTGGCTTTGCCGGTTACCTGACCGACTACAGCATGGCCAAATCCGGGCGCGGCATCGCGCGCGATCTGCGCGTCACCGTATTGGGAAAGTACCTGCGTCTGCCGGGGCTGCGGTTCGATGTGGAGCCGGTACCTTCCATGCTGATGCGGCTGGGCTCGGACAGCGATCAGGTCGCCCAGGCCGCCATTGACGCCATGAAGGTCATGGTCCAGCAATCGCTGCAGGTCATCGCCATGTTGGGGGTGATGCTGTGGACCAGTTGGCAGGTAACCATCGCAATTCTCGTGCTGGCGCCGCCGCTGGCATGGGTGATGGACAAAGTGGGGCGGCGTTACCGGCGCATCAGCCACCGTATCCAGGAAAGCGGCGGCAGTCTGATGCAGTCCGCGGACCAGGCGCTATCCAATCACAATGAAGTCAAGATCTATGGCGCGCAGCAGGCCGAGCTGGAGCGCTACACCACGCTGGCCAACACGCATCTGAAGTTGAGCCTGAAGGTGGAATCCACCCGCGGCATTTCTTCCGCGCTGGTGCAGCTGATGGGCGCCATCGGGCTGGCGGTGCTGCTGTTCCTGGCGGGACGAGAAGCGGTTGCCGGCCGTTTGAATGCTGGCGGTTTCGTGGTGCTGATGACGTCGATGATCGCCATCATTCCCGCACTGAAGCAACTGACGAACGTGCAAGGCATGCTGCAGCGTGGCGTGGCCTCGGCCGAACGCCTGTTTTCGGTGCTCGATGCACCCGATGAAGCTGACACCGGCACGCTTCCGTTGGAGCGCACGCAAGGGTTGCTGGAATTCCGCAATATCTCGGCTCGTTATCCCGGCCAGCCGCGGCCGGCGCTGGAAGACATCAGCTTCACCGCGCGTCCGGGGACGGTGACGGCCATCGTGGGCCGTTCCGGTAGCGGCAAATCCACGTTGATCAAACTGATTCCGCGATTCTACGAACCCGAAGCCGGCATCATTCTGTTGGATGGGCATCCGCTGCAGGACTACCGTTTGGCGGATCTGCGTCGGCAGATCGCGCTGGTGGGGCAGCAGGTGATGCTGTTCGACGGTACCGTCGCAGCCAATGTCGCCTATGGCGAGTTGCAGCAGGCGCCGCCGGAAGCGCTGGAACACGCGGTGCAGGGCGCCAATGCGATGGAGTTCGTGGAAGAGCTTCCGGCGGGGCTGGACGAACCCATCGGAACCAAGGGTGGCCGGCTGTCCGGCGGCCAGCGCCAGCGTCTGGCGATCGCCCGCGCCATGTTGAAGGATGCGCCGCTGCTGATCCTGGACGAAGCGACCGCCGCACTGGACAACGAATCGGAACGGCTGGTGCAGAACGCATTGCAGAAGCTGATGCCGGACCGCACCACGCTGGTCATCGCGCATCGCCTGTCGACCATCGAACATGCCGATCAGGTGTTGGTGCTGGACCAGGGCCGGCTGGTGGAGCAGGGCACCCATTCCGAATTGCTGGCGCGCGGCGGCCTGTATGCGCACCTGCATCAGATGCAGTTCCGCGAAGGCGAGAACGGGTGAGCAAACCGCAAACCAAGACTCCCGCTTATTGGTTCAACGACGCGCCGCCGCCGCTGGCTGCGCGCGCGCTTTCGTCGGTCTATCGGGGGTTGGTGGCGCTACGTGGACGGCTGTTCAATGCCGGCGTGCTGCGCCGCCAGCGCGTCGACGTGCCGGTGATCGTGGTTGGCAACATCACTGTGGGTGGTACCGGCAAGACGCCGTTGACCATCGCCTTGGTGGAGCGCCTGCGCGCTGATGGTTACAAGCCGGGCGTCGCTAGCCGCGGCTATGGGCGGCGTGGCGAAGACAAACCGCGGTGGGTGGATGCCGCGACTTCGCCCGAGGAC
Organism: Pseudoxanthomonas sp. UTMC 1351; assembly: GCF_040948865.1. Classification (NCBI taxonomy): domain Bacteria; kingdom Pseudomonadati; phylum Pseudomonadota; class Gammaproteobacteria; order Lysobacterales; family Lysobacteraceae; genus Pseudoxanthomonas; species Pseudoxanthomonas sp. UTMC 1351. The sequence goes on from NZ_JAVGJT010000034.1 coordinate 7,695, forward strand.
GGCGGCGACGAACCGGTGCTGATCGCCCGCCAGACCGGCATCCGGGTGCGGGTGGACCGTGATCGCGTCGCCGCCACGCGCGCGCTGGTCGCGACCGGCTGCGATGTGGTGATCTGCGACGATGGTCTGCAGCATTACCAGCTGCACCGCGATATAGAGATAGAAGTCATCGACGCCCAGCGCCGATACGGAAACGGCCGTTTGTTGCCGGCCGGTCCGCTCCGTGAGCCTGTCGAACGCGCGGCGGGGTGTGACTTCCGGGTGCTGAACATCGCCCACGCCGACATTGAAGCCGGTTTCGGTGAGTGGCCCATGCGTCTTGCCGCCGATTGCGCATTGCCGCTGCGAGGCGGCCGTCCACGCGCTCTGACATCATTCGCCGGCCAGCGCGTGCACGCCGTGGCGGGAATCGGCAATCCTCAGCGCTTCTTCGACATGTTGCGCGGGCTGGGATTGGGTGTCGTGCCGCATGCCTTCGAGGATCATCATCGCTATACCGAGGACGACTTCGCCTTCGGCAGCGAGTTGCCGATACTGATGACGGAAAAGGATGCCGTGAAGTGCATGGAACTTGCCGATGATTGGTTTTTCAGCGTGCCCGTGGCCGCGCAACTACCCGAGGCATTCTGGGTGGCCTTGCTGGATCGGCTGAAAACACTGAAGGTTGCGGTGAACGGTGAACGGTGAACGGGAAGAGCATAGGGTGGGCCCCGGCCCACCAACGCCATGCTTGAATTCACGACAGCATTTGGGGGAGGTGGGTTGAAACGTTCGCGATATGGATTTCGATAGTTGTTTGCGCAAGCGTTTCGATAGCAATGGTGGGCCAGGGCCCACCCTATGGTGCTGGTAGGGAAAAATCACTCACTTGAAACCGAGATCGCGCACACTCCATGTCGCCTAACCCAACCGCTTTTACTGTCGCCATTCCCGCCCGCTATGCGGCCTCCCGCCTGCCGGGAAAACCCTTGCGGCTGCTGGGCGGAGAACCGCTGGTCGTGCATGTGGCGCGCCGTGCTCTGGCGGCGGGGGCGGGCGAGGTCTGGGTTGCCACTGACGATGAGCGCATTCGCGAGGCGCTCGAATCCACCCAAGTGCGTGTCGCCATGACCTCGCCTGCGCATGCATCGGGAAGCGACCGACTGGCCGAATGCGCGGATATCGCGGGCTGGTCCGACGACACGTTGGTGGTGAATCTCCAGGGCGACGAACCCTTCGCGCCGCCGGCAGGCATTCGTGCGGTCGCCGAGGCATTAGCCAGCACGGGTGCGGACATGGCCACCTTGGCGGTGCCGATCACCGACGCCGAAACCCTGTTCGACCCGAATGCGGTGAAGCTGGTGCGTGCCGCCAATGGCGATGCGCTGTACTTCAGCCGTGCACCCATTCCCTGGCATCGGGACGCGTTCGCCCAGAGCCGCGATGTGATGCCGCCGGGCGAATGGCTGCGGCATATCGGCATCTATGCGTACCACGCAGGTTTCCTGCGGCGGTTTTCGGCCATGCCGCCCGGCCGGCTTGAGCAAGTGGAGTCGCTGGAACAATTGCGTGTTCTTGAGGCCGGGTTTCGGATCACCGTGGCACTGACGCCGGAACCGTTCCCGCCGGGCGTGGACACTCCGGAAGATCTGGTGCGCGCCGAAGCCACGTTGGCGGGTGGCCTTTGAAGCTGCTGGTGGTGTGCCTGGGCAATATCTGCCGCTCGCCGTTGGCGGAGGGCGCGCTGCGCGCGCATATCGAGGATTCCCCTTTTGCGGGCAGGGTGGAGGTGGATTCCGCCGGCACCGGCCACTGGCACCAGGGCGAGCCGCCGGACCGGCGCGCCATTGCCTGCGCTCGTTCGCACGGCATGGATATCTCGGGCCAGCGGGCACGGCAATTGAAACCCGAAGACTTCGACCACTTCGACTGGTTGCTGTGTGCCGACGCCAGCGTGGTGCGCGATGTGCTGCGGATCGCGCCACAGGGCAGCGAAGGCAAGGTGGCGCTGCTGCTCGAATGGGCGGGGTTGCAGGAAGGCGGCGAAATCCCGGATCCCTACACCGGCGGCTCAGCGGATTTCGAGCGGGTCTGGCGACTGGTCGATTCAGCCGGATCAGCGGTTGTGCACCGGCTGTCGCAAATGTGACACTTCGGCATAATCAAGGAAGACGATGAACGCCGCTCTCGCACCCGAATTTCCCCGTGGCCTGCAATGGCTGAATGCACCCGCCACCTCGCTGCACGACCAGCGGGGCCGGATCGTCGCGCTGGCGTTCGTCAACGCCGCTTCGGCGTGGTGCGGACAGCGCTTGAGCGAACTGACCTCTCTGCAGTCCCGCTACCCGGGCCGGCTACAGGCATTGATCGTCAACGTGCCCCGTTTCGATAGCGAACGCGACCCGCAGAGCGCGTTGAAGCGCCTGCGCCGGCACGGCGTGGGCCTGCCCATCGCGCAGGACGCTGATTGGGCCGCCTGGCAGCGATTCGGCATCGATTCCTGGCCCACTGTGCTGCTGATTGATGGTGAAGGACACATCCGTCATCGCATGGTCGGCGTGGATGCCTCGTCAGAGCTGGAGCGCTCGGTCGCCAACTTGTGCGAAACCCTGCATTCACCCACCGATGACGACTTGCGCGACGCGGCCGAAAGCAGTCCTGAGCCGCGCCTGCCGTTGCGTTTCCCCACCGGTTTGATCGCCACCCCGGAACGCCTGTTCATTGCCGACACCGGCCACCATCGCGTGCTGGAGTGCACCCATCAGGGCCGCGTCGTCCGGCAGTTCGGTATGGGAACGCCGGATTTCGTCGATGGCGATTCCAGCCACGCCGCGTTCCGCCATCCGCAGGGCTTGGCGCTGCTGCGCGAATCGTTGTATGTGGCCGATAGCGGTAATCACGCGCTGCGCTGCATCACCCTGTCCAGCGGCATCGTGGCCACGTTATGCGGCAACGGCCGTCCGGGGGAAACAGTCGAAGGCTTGGCTTCGGTGCCGCGCGACGTGTTCTTGAACCAGCCGCAAGCGTTGGCCGTGGTCAACAATCAGGTGTATCTGGCGACCGCCGGCGACAATCGCATCTGGAGCTACGACCTGGGCACCCGCGAATTGCGCCAGCGCGCCGGATCCGGTCAGTTGGACATCCGCGACGGCAGTGGGCCGATGGCTGCCTTCGCTCAGCCGACTTCGCTGGCGGCAGTGCATCAGGTCGTCTACGTTTGCGACACCTTAGGTTCCGCGATCCGCTCGCTGCAGTTGCGCGGCGATATCGTGCAGACGCTGGTAGGGCAGGGGCTTTGGGATTTCGGGGCAGAAGATGGCCCGCGCGAATCGGCGCGTTTGCAGCATCCGCAGGCCATTGCGCTCAGCCCCGACGCGCCGCTGCTATGGATCGCCGATACCGGCAATGGCAGCTTGCGTAGCTTGCGGCTGGGTGGTGGAGAACTCACCACCGTTCCCTTGCCGCGCCCCCTGCGGGGACCCGCGGGGCTGTCGGTCGCCGCAGGTGCGGTGTGGATCGCGGAAACCGATGCACATGCGGTGCTGCGTTACGATATCGCCACCGGCGAACTGAGCCACGTCCCGATCGACGAATGAGCGGTACCAACAAGGTGGATTTCGATGGCAAGGCCTTCGCGGCCGGCCTGAGTACGGCTCCAGGGGTGTACCGCATGTACGCCGCCGACGACAGCCTGCTGTACGTCGGCAAGGCGGGCGCGCTGCGCAAGCGCGTCTCCAGCTACTTCAGCAACACGCCCAAGACGCCGCGTACATTGGCCATGCTGGCGCAGGTGGCACGGATGGACGTGACCGTCACCCGCACCGAAGGCGAAGCGCTGCTGCTGGAAAACCAGCTGATCAAGTCGCTGCTGCCGCGCTACAACGTGCTGCTGCGCGATGACAAGAGCTACCCCTACGTGCTGCTGACCCAGGAAACCTGGCCGCGAATCGCGCTTCACCGTGGGCCGCGGGCGGTGCCTGGGCGCTATTTCGGCCCTTATCCCAGCGTTACCGCCGTGCGCGATACGCTCAATCTGATGCAGAAGCTGTTCAAGATCCGCAACTGCGAAGACAGCGTATTCCGCAACCGGACCCGGCCGTGCCTGCAATATCAGATCGGCCGCTGCAGCGCGCCTTGCGTGGACCTGGTGGCGCAAGCCGAATACGCCGAGTCCGTGCGCCGCGCCAGCTTGTTCCTGGACGGTCGCAGCGATGAACTGACGGGGGAACTGAACGGCGCCATGGAGGCTGCCAGCGCGCGCTTGGATTTCGAACAGGCCGCGCGTTTGCGCGATCTGGTCGGCTCGATCCGCAGCTTGCAGGCACGCCAATACGTGGACGGCCACGCGGCCGATCTCGACGTACTGGCGTGCGCCATGCAGGGCAGCACTGCGTGTGTGCTGCTGTTGGCCTTCCGCGATGGCCGCAATCTGGGCACGCGCACTTTTTTCCCGAAAACCAACGGCGAAGACAGCGCGGAAGAGGTGCTGGGCGCGTTTGTGTCGCAGTACTACGCGGAGCAGTTGCCGCCGAGAGAAATCCTGCTGGACCGCGAAATCCCGGAATCCGCCCTGATCGAATCGGCGCTGACAGCCGCCGCCGGTCGCAAGGTCCAGCTGAAATGGAATGTCCGCAGCGAACGCGCAGGTTATCTGGATTTGGCCAAGCGCAATGCCGAAATTGCGCTGGTCACCGAAGTGTCCAGTCGCAACGCGCAAACCGCACGCAGCGAAGCGCTGCGCGAAATGCTGGGCTTGAGTGAACCCGCGCGGCGGATCGAATGCTTCGATATCAGTCATACGATGGGCGAAGCGACGGTCGCGTCGTGCGTGGTGTTCGACGCCAACGGCCCGGTGCGCGGGCAATACCGGCGCTACAACATCACCGGCATCGAGCCGGGCGACGACTACGCCGCCATGCGCCAAGCCATCGAACGGCGCTTTCGCCGCGCGGTAGAAGAGGGCGGTGTGCTTCCCGACGTGCTGCTGATCGATGGTGGCGCCGGGCAGTTGGCGCAGGCGAAAAGCGCTTTGGCCGATCTGGGTGTGGATGGTGGCGTAGTGCTGGTGGGCGTGGCCAAGGGCGAAGAGCGCAGGGCCGGTCACGAAACTCTCATCTTGGAGAACGGCCGCGAAATCCGGCCCGGTGCCGCGTCGCCTGCGTTGCAATTGATTCAGCAAGTACGCGACGAAGCTCACCGTTTTGCCATCACCGGCCACCGCGGCAAGCGGCAAAAAGCACGCATGACGAGTAAGCTGGAGGACATCGCCGGCATCGGCCCACGCCGGCGCGCCAGTTTGCTCAAGCATTTTGGTGGATTGGCCGGATTGAAAGCCGCCGGCGCCGACGAAATCGCGCGCGTGGACGGGATTAATGCCGCGCTGGCCGAGCGTATCTACGCTAACCTGCACGGGTTGCCGACGCCGAACGCAGGAAACGAGTAATCGCGTAATGAAGTTGACTGTCCCCACCTGGCTTACCCTGCTGCGAATCGTATTGATTCCGGTGCTGGTGCTGGTGTTCTACCTGCCTTTCAAATGGACCAACTTCGCCGCGGCTTTCGTCTTCATCCTGGCGGCCGTTACCGATTGGCTGGACGGTTGGATAGCGCGCCGCTATCACTTGTATTCGGCCTTCGGGGCGTTCCTGGACCCGGTGGCGGACAAGCTGATGGTGGCGGTAGCGCTGTTCCTCATCGTGCAGGACAACCCCACCATGTGGATGGCGATATGGGCTGCCGTTATCGTGGGCCGCGAGATCGCGGTTTCCGCCTTGCGTGAATGGATGGCCGAACTCGGTCAGCGCGCCACCGTCAAAGTGGCGTCTCTGGGCAAGATCAAAACCATCGTGCAAATGGTCGCCCTGGGCTGCCTGCTGTATGCGTCCACGCCAGGCAAGCTGGATCGCTCGGATATCTGGCTGGGCGAGTGGGTTTTCCACCTCGGCGACTGGCTGCTGGCGCTGGCGGCCATTCTCACCTTATGGTCCGGAGGCCAGTATTTGCGGGCTGCGTGGCCGATTTTGCGTGCCGATGAAAAAAAGGCTGTTGACAGCCCGAAACAAGACGCTACAATTTCGCCTCTCTCGACGCGGGAATAGCTCAGTTGGTAGAGCGCAACCTTGCCAAGGTTGAGGTCGCGAGTTCGAGTCTCGTTTCCCGCTCCAGATAGAGACCCACGAATCCCACTGAAACTTGTGGGTCGTTGAAAACAAGGGACTTCGGTCCCTTTTTTCATGCCTGTGGATTTTTGCCGGAATCCAAGCAAGCCCAGTGCTTCAGCATCTTCGGTTCCTTGTAGGGGCGCCGTCCCGGCGCGAGCTTTGCTCTGGGTGAAGCGATGAAGGAAGGGCTCGCGCTCCTACACAAAAACAGGAACCGCAGGATGGGTCGAGCGTAGCGACACCCATCGCTCGGATACCTAACAAAAGCGATGGGTGTCGCTACGCTCAACCCATCCTGCTTTCGCTCGATTCGCGCCTTGTTTACGTCACGACCCATAGCATCGCGGCAACGCTCAACCGTGGGAGCCAACATGCGGCTCAAGGACAAAGTAGTGCTGGTTACCGGCGCCGGTCAGGGTATTGGCCGCGGAATAGCGCTGCGAAGCGCACAAGAAGGCGCTCGGGTGATCATCGCCGATCTGCTCGATGACGCGGATTCGCGCCACACATTGGCAATGGTGGAGGAAGCGGGCGGGGAGGGCTGCGTGTTGGCGGCGGATGTCGCCAGCGTCGATGCGGTACGCAGGCTGGTTGCCGAAGGGGCAAGCCGGATGGGGCATATCGATGTCCTGGTCAACAACGCCGGCATCGAACTTTGCGCGCCGTTTGCGGACGTGGCCGAGGCGGACTACGACCGCGTATTGGACGTCAACCTCAAGGGCGCTTTCTTCACGGCGCAGGCGTTCGTCCGTCATCGGCGCGAAGCGGGTCCAGGCGGCCGCATCATCAACATCAGTTCGGTGCATGAGCAGCTGCCGTTCCCGAATTTCACCAGCTACAGCGCCAGCAAGGGCGGCATGATGATGCTGATGCGCAATCTCGCGGTGGAGTTGGCGCCGATGGGCATCACGGTGAACAACGTCGCTCCCGGTGCGATCCGCACGCCGATCAACGCGCCCATACTCGATGATCCGGCGTTGTTGGAGCCGCTGCTGGCGAATATCCCGCTCAAGCGCCTGGGAACTCCGCGCGATGTTGCCGGCGCGGTCGTTTTCCTGGCTTCTTCCGACGCCGACTACATCACGGGCAGCACCGTATATGTCGATGGCGGATTGTTGTGGGACTACACCGAAAAGCGCGTCCGGACCGATGAGCAGCAAACGGGTTGACCGCGAAGACGCTGAGCTCAACGCCGCGAAGGTAGCTGAGGTAGCGCAGGCGGACACGCTGACGCCCGCCGACCGATATCAGGAATTATTTGTGGCCGTGCAGGCCGGCCGGATATTTGCCGACAGCAAGATCTTCGTGGACTGCGCGCCGTTGGGAGACCCGGAAGACATCCTGGAAACCTATCGCGCGCAAAAAGCCGCGCCGGATTTCAATCTCGCGGAATTCGTGCATGCGCATTTCCGGCCCGAACAACCGCCCAAGAGCCGCTACGTGTCCGATCCGGACCGTACCCTGGCCGAGCACATCGATTATCTATGGGGCGTGCTGACCCGCCAGCCACGCGAACATCCCGTGCGTTCCTCGCTGCTGCCGCTCCCCAATCCCTACGTGGTGCCGGGTGGCCGCTTCGGCGAGATGTACTACTGGGATTCGTACTTCACCATGCTCGGCCTGGCCGACAGCCGTCGCCTGGACCTCATGCGTTCGATGGCCGACAACTTTGCTTACCTGATCGACACCTACGGCCATGTTCCCAATGGCAATCGAAGTTATTACCTCAGCCGGTCGCAACCGCCGGTGTTCGCTTTGATGACGGAGCTGTTCGAAACACATGGCATCTGCCAGGCCGTGCGATACCTGCCCAGGCTGCGCAAGGAATATGCGTACTGGATGGAGGGCGCCGACGAGCTAAGACCCAACGAAGCGCACCGCCACTGCGTACGCATGGAAGACGGCGCGTTGCTCAACCGATACTGGGATGACCGCGACACACCTCGCGAGGAGTCGTACATCGAGGACGTCAGCACTGCGGTCAAAGGTTCCCGGCCCGTGCACGGGGTCTATCGGGAGCTACGTGCCGGCGCAGCTTCCGGCTGGGATTTCAGTTCCCGTTGGTGCGATGACGGTGCGGGGCTGGAAACGATCCGGACTACGGCGATTCTGCCGGTGGACCTCAATAGCTTTCTGCACAAATTGGAAGCGCAGATCGCGCAACTTGCGGCGGCTTGCGGCGACGAAGTATCGGCGGACGAGTTCGATCGACGCGCCGCGGCCAGGCGGCAGGCGATCGATCGCTGGCTGTGGAGCGAAACCGCTGGCGCCTATTTCGACTACGACTGCCAGCACGGCCGTCCGCGCAAACGCTTGTACGCCGCTACTCTCACGCCGCTGTTCGTCGGGTTGGCGGGCCAATCACAAGCCCGGCGGGTGGCCGAGATAGCGCGCGCGCGGTTGCTGGAAGATGGCGGCATTGGCACCAGCGAACGCTTCAGTGGAGAACAGTGGGACCAGCCCAATGGCTGGGCGCCGTTGCAGTGGATGGCGGTCAAGGGACTGGCCGACTACGGGGAGACCGAGATATCGCGCGAGATTGGCCGCCGCTGGCTGACCACCGTCCGCAGCCTTTACCAACGCGAGCACAAGCTGGTGGAGAAATATGTGCTGCAACTGGCGCCGGAAGGTGCGCACGGTGGCGGTGGCGGCGAGTATCCCTTGCAGGACGGGTTTGGATGGACCAATGGGGTGACGTGCCGCCTGCTGCACGACGATGCCTTCACCTGAGTGCGCCCTGGCGGATGGGGCCTTCCTCCATTGACGGTTTCGCGAACTTTCGGCGAAAACTTGCCGCCCCCAACCTTGCTCGCTGAGCCGTGCGCCAATGTGTTGGCAGGTTTCGGCGCCACATAGCTATAGTGTGACTTTGAAAAACGCCAGCGCTGACCAGCTCGCTATCAAGGGAAACAATGATCGAACGTCCTTCCGCTTTTCGCCTCTCAGCGCCATCAGGCTGGCGCGGCATCAGGGGGTGGTTGTCGCGCGTGCCTGTCAAGGATCCGGTCGACAGGCGCAACGCGCCGATGTTGCAACTGGTGCTCCTGATGCTCGGCTCACTGCCACCACTGGCATGGGCCTATCGGATCTTCGTGGCTCCGGCGCCTTGGCGCCCCGGCGAGACGTTCAGCCTGATGCTGAGCTTGCTGTTGAGCGCCCTGGCTATTTTCAGCGTCGTCCTGATCCGGCGTGGCCGATTCCAGTGGGCGGTCCGCCAATTCATGGCGCTCGTGGCCTTAGTCATGATGCTCTCGTATGTCGGCAACGGCTTCGATGCGAACCGTTTCGAGCAGCCCATCCAGATGATCTGGCTGGTTATCTCCGGGCTGATGATCGGTCGGCGCGCGCTGTGGCTGATGTACGGGTGGACGGTACTGACCTTCGCCGTCGGCGCTTGGCGGGATGTCGAGGCGAAGATCGCGGCAGCCACTTCTACCGCCAACATCACTGGCGATGTGGCGATCAGCGCGATCATTTTCCTGTTCATTGCGGTGGTGGTGGATCGCAGTGCGGCGGCACTACGCGAAAGCCTGAGTGAAGCGACCAAACGCGGCGATCAGTTGGCGCGTGCCAACCAACGATTGCAGGCCGAGATCGCCGAACGCGAACGCGTGCAGCATCAGTTGATCCACTCGCAGAAGGTCGAGGCGGTAGGGCGCCTGGCGGGTGGCGTGGCGCATGACTTCAATCACCTGCTGGGCCTGGTTCTAGGCTATGCCCAACGTGGTCAACGCGCACCTGACGAAGAAGAAAAGCAGAAGGCGTTGATCGGTGTGGAATCCGCAGCGCGCCGAGCGACGGCGGTCAGCCAGAAGCTGCTCAGCTTCAGTCGTCGCGACGTGGCGCAGCCTGAGGTTTTCGACGTCAGTGCGGCGCTGCGCGAGATGCAAGGACCACTGCGTCAGCTGTTCGATCCGTCTGTGGAGATCGTCTTCGATCTGCCAGAGCAATCCGCGCTTATCCATTTCGATCGGGCGCAGTTCGAACTGATGATCCTCAATATCGCGGCCAATGCTAACTACGCGATGCCTGACGGCGGAAGTTTCCATGTGGCCGTACGAGCATTGAGCCAACCGGCCCGCGTGGCTATCGAACTTCGTGATACCGGCTGTGGGATGGATGCTGAGACGCGTGCACACATTTTCGAGCCGTTCTTCACTACCAAGCCGCGCGGGCAGGGCACCGGGCTTGGTTTGGCGGTGATTCACGACTTGATCCTCAATTCGGAGGGCAGCATTGAGGTGGAGAGTTCGCCTGGCAACGGCGCTGAATTTTTCATTCATCTGCCGTCTGTCGCGGATATTCACGGATAGTCGTGCCGACCAAGCTGGATAGGGCCATCCGTTTGAGCAGGTGTTGCCAGGCGCTGCCCGCTTAGTTCATAATCCAACGTCTTGATCGCAAGGGAAATTTGGCGATCAAGAGATAACGGAGCCGGAGGTCCTTCCAGCCGGTATCCGCCCAAAGATGAAGTCCGCACATCCGGTGCAGGCGATTCGAAGGGAGAGCAAACCAGGCCCCGCACGCGGGGTTTTGTTTTGCAGGGCGCTTGAAATAGCGCCTTGATTGCGCCAGTCTGGCGCACGTCACCGGCCTGGTGGCAGAGTGGTCATGCAGCGGACTGCAAATCCGCGTACGCCGGTTCAATTCCGACCCAGGCCTCCAGATTTTTCGCCGGAATTTCGGCACCAAGCCGGCCATTTATGGCCGGTTTTTTGTTTATTGTCCCGTCCTGCCGGACGGCAAGAACCTGTTCCCGATCCGTCGCGAGCGAAGGCAGGCGGCTCGTGGTGGAGCGGAGCAAGCGCAGCGTATTGGGATACGTGAGCATTGCGAGCACCGCACGCGGGCCGCATGCCAAGCGCAGCAGGATCGTGAACAGGTTCTACGCCTCGGCTTTCCATTCTGGCGTCGCTGAGGCAGGCTATCCCCATGCCCGGATGGCGAAATTGGTAGACGCATCGGACTTAAAATCCGCCGGCCGCGAGGCCATGCCGGTTCGATTCCGGCTCCGGGCACCAGCTTCTATTTGCGAATCCGCGCCACTGTGGGAGCGACGTGAGTCGCGACTGGAAACATCAACGTCGCGACTCACGTCGCTCCCACAATGATCGATCCAACTCTCCACCAATCCACTCGACCAGCCTGGCCCGGCGCCGCCACTCCGGCGGCTGTCACGTAGAATCGCCCAAATTGCCGGTATTTCGAACGCGTAAACGTTTGGGAATGCCTCGTGGGTCAGCCCTCCTTTGGCTACGGATTTCCGATGGGACGCTATCTTCCTTACGCATTGAGCATCGTGTTGACCCTGCTTTCGCTGGCGTTGTCGGTTCGCTGGTCGCTTTGGGGTTGGGCGGCGGCGGTGTTCGGGTTGCTGGCGCTGCTGGGCACCTGGGATCTGTTGCAAAGGCGCAGTACGTTGCGGCGCAATTATCCGATGCTGGCGCATTTCCGCTACGGCCTGGAGTCGGTGGGGCCGGAGATACGCCAGTACTTCATAGAGGGCGATACGGCCGAGGTGCCATTTTCTCGCCAGCAACGTTCACTGGTTTATCAGCGCGCCAAGGGTGTGATGGATGTGGTGCCGTTCGGCAGCCAGCAGGACGTCTATGGCGTGGACTACGAGTGGATCAACCATTCGATGGCGCCGGCGTCGATCGATTCGCACGATTTCCGCATCGTGATTGGCGCGGGCAGTGCGCAGCCGTATTCGGCGAGCGTGTTCAATATTTCGGCGATGAGTTTTGGTTCGTTATCGGCCAATGCGATTCGCGCGTTGAATGGCGGCGCGCAACGAGGCGGCTTTTATCACGACACTGGCGAGGGTTCGATCTCCGCATATCACCGTGAAAAAGGCGGCGATCTGGTCTGGGAGATCGGATCGGGTTATTTCGGATGCCGCGACGAACAAGGCCACTTCAGCGAAGAGCGCTTCGCCGAAAATGCGCGCTCGCCGCAGGTGAAGATGATCGAGCTGAAGCTGTCGCAAGGCGCCAAGCCCGGCCACGGCGGCGTACTGCCGGCGGCCAAAGTCAGTCCCGAGATCGCGGCGACCCGCGGTGTGCCGATGGGGCACGACTGCGTGTCGCCGGCCCAGCATGCGGAGTTTTCCACGCCCGTCGGGCTGCTGCAGTTCGTCGCGCGTTTGCGTGAGTTGTCCGGCGGTAAACCGACCGGTTTCAAGCTGGCGATCGGGCACCCGTGGGAATGGTTCGGTATCGCCAAGGCGATGCGGGAAACCGGACTGCTGCCGGATTTCATCGTGGTTGATGGAGCCGAAGGCGGCACCGGCGCGGCGCCGGCGGAGTTTATCGATCACATCGGGGTGCCGATGCATGAAGCCTTGTTGCTGGTCCACAACACGCTGGTGGGTCTGAACTTGCGTGACCGCATCCGCATTGGCGCGGCGGGCAAGATCACCAGCGCGTTCGACATTGCTAGGACCATGGCGATGGGGGCGGACTGGTGCAATGCGGCGCGCGGTTTCATGTTCGCACTGGGTTGCATTCAGGCGCAGAGCTGCCACAACGACCGCTGTCCCACCGGTGTGGCCACGCAAAATCCACAGCGCTGGAAGCATCTGGATGTCGGGGACAAGGAGGTCCGTGTACAGCAGTTCCATGCCAACACATTGAAGGCGTTGCGTGACATGTTATGTGCCGCGGGGCTGAGCCATCCGCAGCAACTGGGGCCGGAGCACATCCTGCGCCGGGTCTCGCCTATCGAAGTGCGGTCGCTGGCGGCGCTGTACCGTTTCCTGGAACCCGGCGAGCTGATCGATGGGGTGCCGGAACATGCGGTATTCCGCGATTTCTGGGCCGACGCCCGCAGCGATGCGTTCGCCGCGCCGGCCAAGGTCAGCGCGCTGTGCGGTTCCAAGGATCGGTAGGCGAGGCGGCGCTTGGATTGATTCTCGGACGGACGTAGAGCGGAGCTGCGCCCCGCGGTCTTGCCGTACCGATCGCTAATGACGCCGGCGCAACGGCACGTGATGGCGAATGGCCTTAAACCCGCTTCTTAGGGAAATTCCTTGGGCGGCACACATTGACCGGACGCGGATAGAAAAGCAGCCGAGCGAGCTCGGCTCTACCAGAAGCGGAAGCGGCTATTCGCTATCGTCCGCCGTTGCGACGGCCTCATTGCTACTGACTCGGTGCTCTCGCGGGGCGTAGCTTGGCTCTACGAGGAGCGCCCTTTTCGGGGAAGGAGCAGGCTTTCATGTAGAGCGGAGCTTGCTCCGCTGCTCTTGCTGGCCGGCACACGTTGGCCGGGGCGGATCGAAGAGCAGCCGAGCGAGCTCGGCTCTACGAGAGCCGCCACCAAGCGGCTATTCGCTATCACGCCCCGTTGCGACGACCTCATTGGTATTGACTCGGTGCTGTCGCGGGGCGCAGCTCGGCTCTACGAGGCGGGCGGCCGAACGTCCGGCTACTGCAATTCCAACACCCGCTCTGGCGGCCGGCCGATGACTGCGCGTCCGCCGTGGACGAAAATCGCGCGTTCCATCAGGCGTGGGTGTTCGACCAGGGCGGCGATCAGCTGGTCCTCGCTGTGGGCCGGGTCGGCCAACCCCAGTTCGGCGTATTCGGGCTCGCCGGGGCGGAGGAGGTCGTGAGCGCAAAGGTCGAGTTGCTGGAGCAGGGCGCGGAGCTGGTCAGCATGCAGTGGCCGATCCAAATAAGGCACCACGGTACGCTCGATGCCGCTTTCAGCCAGTAGTTGCAAGGCGCCGCGGGATTTTGAGCGGCAGGGGTTGTGGTAAAGCAAAGTGCCGTCCACGGGCACAAGATTAATCTGTTTGACCAGAATCGTCCCTCCCATTACCATTTGCGCCCCGACTTCGGGCGGTTAGCTCAGCGGTAGAGCACTGCTTTCACACGGCAGGGGTCACAAGTTCGAAACTTGTACCGCCCACCAGTTGCACCAAAAGGCCCGGCTTGTCCGGGCCTTTTGCTTTTTGAGGAGCAGCGGAAGCGGGCGATCCGCATGCCAGGGTGTCGCTCAAAAGAGGCGAAGAGGCAGATTTGGCACACAACTTGCCTCTGTTCCGACAGGTCTCTTGGGAGGAAACCTGTATGAACAGTCACGCCATTCCGGTTGCCACGCCATCGGTCCAGATCCGAGCTTCGGCTCCTAATTTCCGTCGTCTGCTTTCCCGCCGCTCCACACGTGAGCTGGATGACGAGGAGCGGGCCGATCTGACCGAGGCCCAGGTAAAAGCCACGCGCCCTGTGATCAGCGGCGTGCTGTTTTGCGGCGCGCTGCTGCTGGCGTTGACTGGTTTCTTCGAAATGACGGGCGTCGCGCCCAGTTCCGGCTATCCCTGGTGGCTGGTGCAATTGGCGGCGGCGACGTCGGCCGGATGCGCATTTGCCGTCATGCGTTTGACGGATTGGAGACTGCGCCTGACGTTGGCGTTGACAGCCACGCTGTTGATCGGCGTGTTCATGAGCATGCCGCTGCCCGGCGAAACCGGTCAATTGGCGCTGCGTGCCGGATTGTTCCAATTATTGCCACTGGCACTGATGGCGTTGATGGTCAGGCCGATGTCGATCACCGCGATGGCGGTGCTGGTATTGGTACTGGCGTATCTGCGGATTGCCGTCTACGGGGTTCCGGGGGCTGGTAGCGCGCTGTACTGGCTATACATCTTCACCACGGTCGGATTTGGCGTGGTGCTGGCGGGGTACAGAACCGATTTTGCGGTATCGGTCTGGCGCATGCGCCGGCGCCTGATGCAGCAGGCCTACACCGATGGGCTGACCGGCCTGGCGAATCGCTCCGGTTGGAACGACCGGGCAGCAAATGCGTACGAAGCGGTGGAAGACCGCCCGACCGCCATCGTGTTCTTCGATATCGATAACTTCAAGCGCATCAACGACCAGCATGGGCATGAAGGCGGCGACGCCGTGTTGCAGCGGCTGGGCGGAATACTGAAGGCGCGACTGGCGGAAGGCGATTACGCCGCCCGGATCGGAGGCGAGGAGTTCGCGGTATTGATGACGGGCGAAAACGCGGCATCGGCGCAGTCGTTCGCCGAACGCGTCCGCGCCGAATTCTCCAAGGGCTACGGCGACATCCGTACCACCGTCTGCGCCGGTATCAGCTATCGCCAGCCTGGCGACAGCCTGCGCGCGCAGATGCGCCGTGCCGATGAGGCGTTGTATGAAGCCAAGGATGCGGGTAGGGATCGGTTGGTGGTGCGCGGTTGAAGGGCGGAGAGCCGTTCCAGTATTCCTAACTGTGGAAGTGGTGCCGGCATGCCGGCACCGGTGAGTCGCGACCGTAGCAGTTGGTAGTACGAAGAGCGTCGCGACTCACGTCGCTCCCACAAGGAGTTATTGCGGGACCTGAAGCTCTCAACCCGGCAAGCTCTGCTTGAGCTTGCCGATATCTCCCCAAGGGTCACTTCGCAATCGTGCTGCCCGTGCTTTAGCCACGGGCAGGGTGAAGGCGCCGGGGGATGCGATCTTGCTCAGGTCTTCCCAGCGGATCGGCATTGCGACGGTGGCATCCGGGCGGGCGCGTAGCGACCAGCTGCAGACACTGGTGGCGCCGCGTGTGTTGCGCAGCCAGTCAATGAAGATGCGGCCTTCGCGCTCGGCCTTGCTCGCCGTGGCCAAGTAACGTTGCGGCTGGTCCTGTGCCAAGCCTTTCGCGATTGATTCGCAGAAATCCTTGGCTTGTTCCCACGACGGCCCAGGTTTGATGGGCGCCACCACATGCAGGCCCTTGCCGCCGGAGAGCCGTACGAAACTTTCCAGACCGGCTTGCTGCAGGCGCTTGCGCACTTCGCGCGCGGCGGCTTTGACCTTTGCCCAATCCACGCCTTCGCCTGGATCGAGATCGAACACCAGCCGGTCCGGCCGTTCCGGCGCTTGGATGGTGGCACCCCAAGGATGGAACTCCAGCGTATTCATCTGTACCAGCGCCAGTAGCCCTGACAGATCTTCGATATAGAGATAATCCTCCTTGCCGCTTTTCTGCTGCAGCGGGATCGCTTCGACGCTCGCGCCCAGGGCGTCGGTGTGGTGTTTCTGGAAAAAACATTCGCCCTCTGCGCCGTCAGGGCAGCGCACCAGGGACAACGGCCGACGGATCAGCTCCGGGAGTATCCATTTGGCGACGGATCGGTAGTAGTCGGCGACGTCGGCTTTGGTGATGCCGCTGTTGGGATAGACGACGCGGTCGGGGCTGGTCAGCGTCACCGTATCTTTGGCCGATTTTTTCATCGGATGGTTTCCGTGTGGTGCCGATGGATCTCGATGGTGTATCTCAATGTAGGAGCGGCGTCCCGCCGCAAGCTCTTCCCGTCAGATCGCGATAGAAGCGGAAGAGCTCGCGGCGGGACGCCGCTCCTACAACAGCGCCGACGACATCGCCAAGTCTTGGCGCCGGCGACGGCCGGCCATTTCAACCCGCTTTCTTCTTCGCCGCTTTGGTGGTCTTGGTCTTCTTGGCTGACTTTGCCTTGGTGGCTTTGGTTGTCTTACGAGTTTTCTTGGCGGGCGTGCGCTTGTTGCTGGCCAGGCTCTTTTCCAACAAGGCCATGAAATCCACCACGTTGGTAGTGGCGTCCTTCGGCGCCTCTTCGGTGTCGTCGAACTTGGCCACCTTGCCTTTGGACTTCACGCGCTTCTTGATGATCTCGTGCAGGCGCTGGCGGTATTCGTCCTGATAGTCGTCGGGTTTCCATTCGCCCGCCATCGACGAGATCAGCTGCTTGGCCATTTCGATTTCCTTGGCGCTGATGCGGTAAGTGCTCGCGGCACCAGAAGGAAGGTGATGTTCGGCGGGGTCGACCAGCTCCTGCGGATAGCGCAACAGGATCAGCACCAAGGCGTCTTCCAGCGGCATTACCGCGGACAGATATTGCCGGGTGCGGATCACTACGCGGGCAATACCGATCTTGCCGGTGCTTTCCAGGGTTTCCCGCAGCAGTACGTAGCCTTTCTCGGCTTTCTTGCCCGGCACCAGGATGTAGGGTTTTTCGAAGTAGCGCGGGTCGATATCGCTGGCTTCCACGAAGGTTTCGATCTCGACGCTTTCGCGGCTTTCAGGCGCCGCCGCGCGGAAATCTTCTTCCTCGACCACGACATAGTTGCCCTTGTCGTATTCGTAGGCCTTGACGATATCTTTCCAAGGTACTTCCTCGCCGGTCTCCGCGTTGACACGTTCGAAGCGGACGGGCTTCTTGTCGCGCGAATCGAGCATCCGGAAATGCAGGTCCACCTTGCGCTCGCCGGACATCAGCGAAACGGGGACGTTCAGCAGCCCAAACGATAACGTGCCTGTCCAGATCGGACGCGCCATGAGGGTCGGTGAGAGCCGTCAGTGCTGGGTCGGCGCAGGGCGGTGATCGTCCAGCCAGCGCCAAGCCTCTCTCACCATGGTGCGCACCACCGGCCAACTGACCTCCGACGGGCCGCGGATCGTTTCCCACTGCGCTTCCAGTTCGTATTCGGTCGACAGATCCAGCGTACCGTCATGCGCTTCGTAACTTGCCAGTGCCAGCGCGTAAGCCGAGCAGGCGTCATCCCACGCCACTTCAGGGTGAAGGCGGACACGCCGTCCGTAGTCGGCGGCGCTGAAGGCTTCGAAATCGGAAGCTTGGTCGGTGTCCCGGAAGGCAACGCATTGTGCGATCCTGCCGCGCGTTTTCTTCAGCGATTCCAACTGGTCGCGATATTTGATCCTGTCCATGCGTTCTCCGGCTCGGCAAGGTGGGGGTCCGAATCAGTAACGTGTTAGTTATCCGCCGGGCCGTTACCAGCCCGTGACGGGACCGTATACGCAACACTCACTTGCCTGCATTGGTGAATAGTCATTCAGCGAGCAGACGCTTTCACGGCGCCGCGTGTGGCGCAGCGGATCGAAACGGATATGAACGCGCCAGCGGACCCGCGGCACTCAATTACGCTGTGGAAAAAGACCGTGCGCCAGAATCCGCCAGTCTCACCAGTTGCGACAGGTAACGGTTGAGATAGCGCTCCTTCATGGAATGCAGGCATGGCCAGCCAAACCGGTTTGTTGAGAAAGCTCGAATCTGAATCTTCGCTGCTGCCGGCGCGAAGTGGCGATGGCAAGGGTTTGAGCGACCGCCTGGCGTCCAAGTACCACGACCGCATCACCGGCCGCTTCATGATTCCCGGACGGGAAGGGCGCTATGCCGAACTTCCGGCTGACCTGCCAGCGTCGCTGGCGACGGCGTTGCGCGCACGCGGCATCGAACGCCTGTATTCGCACCAGGCCGAGGCCTGGGCGCATGCGCAGGCGGGCAAACACCTGGCTGTGGTCACGCCGACCGCTTCCGGCAAATCGCTTTGCTACACGCTGCCGGTGGTATCGGCGGCGATCACCCGCCAGGCCAAGGCGCTGTACCTGTTCCCCACCAAGGCGCTGGCGCAGGACCAGGTCAGCGAACTGCTGGAGCTGAATGCGGCAGGCGATCTTGGCGTCAAGGCGTTCACCTTCGATGGCGATACGCCAGGCGATGCGCGCCAGGCGATCCGTTTGCATGGCGACATCGTGGTCAGCAATCCGGACATGCTGCACCAGGCCATCCTGCCGCATCACACCAAGTGGGCGCAGTTTTTCGAGAACCTCCGCTTTGTAGTGATCGACGAGGTGCACACCTATCGTGGCGTGTTCGGCTCGCATGTGGCCAATGTGCTGCGCCGGTTGAAACGGGTGTGCGCGTTCTACGGCGCCGATCCGCAGTTCATTTTGTGCTCGGCCACCATCGGCAATCCCAAGGCGCATGTTGAAGCGTTGATCGAGGCCGAGGTGGAGGCGATTGCCGAATCCGGCGCGCCTACCGGCGACAAGCACGTGTTGCTGTGGAATCCGCCTGTGGTCAATCCCGATCTGGGCCTGCGCGCGTCGGCGCGTTCGCAGAGCAACCGCATCGCGCGGCTCGCGATCAAGGCAGGCCTGAAGACATTGGTGTTCGCCCAATCGCGGACCATGGTGGAAGTGCTGACCAAGTACCTGAAGGACGTGTTCGACCACGACCCGCGCAAGCCGCCCCGCATCCGTGCGTACCGCGGCGGCTACCTGCCGACGGAGCGCCGTGAGGCGGAACGCGCGATGCGCGACGGACGCGTCGATGGGATCGTGTCGACTTCAGCACTGGAATTGGGTGTGGATATCGGCAGCCTGGACGCGGTGGTGCTCAATGGTTATCCCGGTTCCATCTCCGCCACGTGGCAGCGTTTCGGCCGGGCAGGGCGCCGCCAGCAGGCATCGCTGGGCATCCTGGTCGCCAGTTCGCAGCCGTTGGACCAGTACGTGGTGCGGCACCCGGAATTCTTCGCCGACAGTCCGCCGGAGCATGCACGCATCGCCGCCGACCAGCCGATGATCCTGTTGGACCACATTCGCTGTGCGGCCTTCGAATTGCCGTTCCTGATAGGCGAACGCTTCGGGCCGGTAGATCCGGCGCCGTTCCTGGAATTGCTCAGCGAAGACAGCGTGGTGCATCGCGAAGGCGACCGCTACGAGTGGATCGCCGACAGTTATCCGGCCAATGCGGTGAGTCTGCGCTCGGTGGCCGATGGCAATTTCGTGGTGGTCGACCGCACCGATGGTCGCCAGACGATCATCGCCGAAGTGGATTTCAGTGCCGCGCCGCTGACCTTGTACGAAGGCGCCATCCACATGATCCAGTCCATGCCCTACCAAGTGGAGCGGCTGGACTGGGAAGGACGCAAGGCTTACGTGACGCGTACGCAAGTCGACTACTACACCGATGCCATCGACTACACCAAGCTGAAAGTCCTGGAGCGCTTTGACGGCTGCATCGCCGGGCAGGGCACCTGTCATCACGGCGAAGTGCATCTGGTGCGGCGCGTCGCTGGCTACAAGAAAATCCGCTACTACACCCACGAGAACATCGGCTACGGGCCGGTCAATCTGCCGGACCAGGAAATGCACACCACCAGTCTGTGGTGGCAGCTGCCGTCGGAGGTACTGGAGCGCGCCTTCGAATCGAGGCAGCAGGCGCTGGATGGTTTTCTTGGCGCAGCTAACGCGCTGCATATCGCCGCCACGGTGGCGGTCATGGCGGAAGGGCGCGACCTGCAGAAAGCGGTCGGCGATAGTGATGGCGCCTGGTCGGCGCTGCCGGACGGGCAGGGGCGTGGGCAGTTGCGCGGGGCAGGCAGCCAACTGCTTTCGCCGGCTTCCGGCGACCGCTTCGTTCCCACGGTTTATCTTTACGACAACTACCCGGGCGGCATCGGACTGAGCGAACCGTTGTGGCATCGCCAGCGCGAACTGCTGCAACGTGCACGCGAACTGGTCGCCGCCTGCGATTGCCAGGCCGGTTGTCCGGCCTGCGTGGGACCGGTGCTGGCCGCTGACGAGGATGCCGAAGTTACGCCACGGCAACTTGCGTCCCGCGTCTTGGAATTCTTGGAAACATCATGAGCGTCAGTGCCGAAAAATTGCAGCGTTTGCGCACGCAGAGTGGCGTGCCGGTGGCGGCAGCCAAGCCCAAGGTGCCGGCGGCGTCGGAAACGATGCCGATGCTGCGGCGGATGTTGGGTGTGCGCCAGCGAACGGTGACCGTGCGTGCTGCGGAATCCGACCGGCAATTGCCAGGCGTTGAGCTCTCACCGGGTCTGCGCCTGGTGGAACACGTCCTGCCTTGGGCCACAGTGCCGGCGCAGTTCGATGGCGGCTTCGCGCGAAGCGAAGCGTTCCCTAGTGAAGGCATGCTGTTCTTCGACACCGAAACCACCGGGTTGTCTGGCGGCACCGGCACGCGCGCTTTCATGATCGGCGCCTCCGACTTCGTACCGGACGGTCTGCGGATACGGCAACTGCTTATTTCCCACTTGGCGGCCGAGACGGCGATGCTGGAGGCGTTCTCGCAATGGCTGGGGCCGGATACGCGCCTGGTCAGCTACAACGGACGCTGTTACGACGCACCGCTATTGGCCACACGTTATCGGCTGGCACGCAAATACAATCCTTTGTCCGATCTGGCGCACCTCGATTTGTTGTTTCCCACGCGACGCCGTTACCGCGGTGTCTGGGAGAACTGCAAGCTGGCCACCATCGAACGCAATGCACTGGGTATTGTCCGCGAAGACGATCTTCCGGGATCGGAAGCGCCTGGCGCCTGGCTGCAATATCTGCGTGGTGGTTCTTCGGACCTGTTGCGGCGGGTGCTGGCGCACAACTTCCAGGATGTGGTGACGTTGGCAAGGTTGTTGGAGCATTTGGCGGTGGTGGATGTGGGCGGTGAGCGGTTAGCGGGGGACATTGGGGCGCCCTTGGTTCTTTCCGCTATCGCTTGAACGGCGGCTTAGTTTCCTTCTCCCCTCGGGAGAAGGTGCCCGAAGAGCCTGCCCCGTACTTGATACGGGGGCGGATGAGGGAATGGCAATGACTCGCTGGTCAAGTTTGCTACAAGCGGATACTCCATTCCCTCATCCGTCGCTGCGCGCCACCTTCTCCCAGGGGAGAAGGGAAAAACGCCAACGACGACCTTGCCATCAGGACTCTCCCCACCCACCACCCACCAGAATGTGAAGCACTGCTCAATCCCGGAAAGCGCCCCTAAAGAAGCAACAGGGCTTGCCGAAATCCTTGGTAGATTTTCGAGCGGGTGAAACCGTTCGGGAAAACGCTTACCTCCGGTTGGATCAAACGCTTTAGGGGAACTGCTTTGCGGATTCTGTACGTTGGCGATACCGCCTGCCTGCCTGCCGACCTGGCCGACTATATCGGTGACATGGGCGACGAGTGGAAAGTCGAGGTGGTGGCCGATGGCAACGCCGCGATTTTCGCTATCGCCGTCGCGCCGGTCGATGTGGTGCTTGTCGGGCCTTCGCTGCCTGACCTGCCGCCGCCGACTCTGCTCGGCCAGATCCGCACGCTTCGGCCCGAAACCATCCGCATCGCGCTGTTGGAAACCTCCGATGGCAGCATGGCGCCCCCGATCAAGCTGATTGGCGTCGCGCACCGGTTCCTGCCGCTGCCGCTGTCATCGGAAACGGTGCTGGAAGCGATCCATAGCCTGGAAGAACTGCGCGATCTGCTGGACAGTCCGCGCCTGCGCCGTGCCATCGGCCGGGTCGAGCATCTGCCATCGCCGCCGCATCTGTATTTCGCGCTGACGCGTGCGCTGGAAGAGGACGAGGGCACGGCGACCGACATCGCCAAGGTGGTTGCCGGTGATCCGGCCATCGCCGCGAAGGTGCTGCAGTTGAGCAATTCCGCGTTCTTCTCCAACGGTCGCGGTATCACTGATCTGCGCGCCGCCGTGACACGGCTGGGCTTGAGCACGTTGCGTGACCTGGTGTTGGCCAGCGAAGTCTTCTCTATGAAGACCAGTTCCACCGTCGACCGTACGATGTTGCAGCAGCGGGCGCTGTTCGCTTCGCGGCTGGCGGCCAAGATTCTGCCCAAGACCAGCGCCGACCTCGGTGCCACCGCGGCGTTGCTGGCCAACATCGGCCTGCTGCTGCCTGGCGTACGCGACGAGCGCGAGCCACTTTTGCCCGACGATCAGAACGAGCGTCCTGGTCACACCGAAGCCGGCGCGTATCTGCTGGGCTTGTGGGGCCTGCCGATGCCCATCGTCGAAGCGGTCGCCTTCCACCGCCATCCGCAGCGTTCCAGCCTGCGCAGCTTCTGGGTACCCGGCGCCGTGCACGTGGCCGGCGCGCTGGCCAGCAACGAACCCGTGGACGAGGCTTACCTGTCCTCGCTGGGCGTATTGCATCAGCTGCCGTCGTGGCGCCAGATGGCGGAATCGATGGTCGAGCGGTTCGAGGAAACGGCGGCTTAGGAGCCGGGAACGGGGAATAGGGAACCGAGAATGGAGAATTCCTGACTCGGAATCTTCACTTGTGGGAGTGGTGCCGGCATGCCGGCACCGGTGAGTCGCGACGTTGATGTTTCCGGTCGCGACTTGACCCGCCATTCGGCTGTTAAAAACCGCTGCTTCATACAAAGAATTTCAGCCGCACCTGACGTAGAGCCGAGCTTGCTCGGCTGCTCTTCGATCCGCGTGCATAGTGCGAACAGCAGCGGAGCAAGCTCCGCTCTACGTTGATGCCGGCATACTTTCTGCACGATGTTTTTGTTTGCTCCCCGCCAAACAGGCAAAAAAATCCCCACAGTGGACAGGCCTGCTGCGGGGTTTGGACAAGGACAGCAATTGAACTCTTTGGCGGGTTGTCGATCTTCGGTACTGGCGATACGTTCAAGCCGCGACCGGAGACATCAACGTCGCGACTTGACCAGCCATTCGGCTGTTGAAAGCCGTCGCTCCTACAAGGTGCATCTACGTCACCCCATCAGCTTGAACAGCGACAGCGACTGCATCTGGGTGAAGACCATTTGCGCGGCTTGCAGGGCGGTGTTTTCCATGTTGTAGCGGCCGATGGCTTCGGCCCAGTCCAGGTCGCGCAGGGTGGACAGGGTGCCTTTGTAGGTCACGGCGTTGGCGTCGCGCAGTTCGGCGGCGGTGTCTATCGCTGACAGTTGGGCGCCGCCGCTGGCGCGGGCGTCGATCATGCGGCCTTGCGCGGTGGCAACGTCGCGCATGGCGGTCTGCAAGCCGTTCTGCATCGCCGTGCGCTGTGCGGGAGTGGTGGGATTGCTTTCCAGCGTGGCGATCATGTTCTGCACGGTGGCGAAGACGTCGCGGGTGGCCGAAGGGCCGATCTCGAACGCATCGCCCGCCGCCGGATTACCGTCGATCTTCATCTGCACGCCGGCAAAGGCGATGCTTTCGCCCTTGGTATAGGCGCCGGTGGCGATCACCGCATTGCTGCTGTCGCGGATTTCGTAGGCATTGGTCGCGGTGAATTCGATGCGGTAGTTGCCGCCGGTCCAAGCGCTGGAATCGGTCACACCGAAATCCATCAGCAATCCGGTGCCGGTGTTGCCTGCCTCAGGATGCGCGTCCACCTGGCCATCGCCGGTGCGCAGACGCATGAAGATCTCGCTGCCGGGAATGGTGTCCGAAACGAACATGTCCGGCGCCACTTCGACCTGGCGCTGGGTCTGATTGCCGCTGTACAGCACGCTGCCGCCGGTGATGGCGAATGGTGCGCCACCGTCGTCGGTGCCACCGAACAGATAACGTCCGGCGCCGTCGGTGCTATTGGCCAGGTCCAGCAAGCCGGCGTGGATTGCTTTCAGTTCGGTACTGATGGCGGCGCGGCTGTCATCGCCCAGTGCGGCATTGTTGGCTTGCACGGCGAGTTCGTTGATGCGGGCCATCGCATCGCCGACTTGCGTCAGCGCGTTTTCTTGCAGCCCTAGTCGGTTTTGCACTGCGTTGGCGTTCTGCGCGAAGCGCTCCAGCTCGGCCACCGCGCGATCCAGACCAACGGCGGTACCGGCGGCGACCGGGTCGTCCTTGGCGGTGATCAGCCGTTGGCTGGTGGAAAGCTGCTGCTGCGTATGCGCCAGCTTCGCCTGTTTGGCCAGCATCGAGCTGATCGATTGCTGGTACATCATGCCGGTGGAAATTCGATAGGTCATCGGCGCACCGCGTTGAGCAGGGATTGGAACAAGCTGTCGGCGGTAGAGATGATCTGCGCGGCCGCTTGATAGGCCTGTTGCAGGCGCATCAGGTCGGCCGCTTCCTCATCCAGGTTTACGCCGGAAATACTGTCGCGCGCCGCTTGCGCCTGGTCATGGATCACCTGCTGCGCTTCAGCGGAATAGTCGGCTTGGCGTGCCGCCGAGCCCACGCTGGTGGTCAGGCCAGCAACGGCGCCATTGAGCGTGAGCGTGCCGCCGTTCAAAGCGCGCGCATCGTCCAGGTTGGCCAGCAACTTGGCGTTGCCGTTATCGCTGGAATTGGCGCCATTGGCCGACACGGTGAAGGTATCGCCGGCTCTGGGTGCACCGTCCACGGCCAGGCTCCAGCCGTTGTAGCTGATGGTCTGCCCGGCGGTGTAGGCGAATGGGCCGGTGCCGTCGACGGTGTATTGGGTGGCGTCGATGAATTCGATATTCACCGGCGTCAGCAGATTGGCGTTGCTGGCGTCGGTGACCTTCAGTCCGCTGAGCTTGCCGCTGCCGAGGTTGGTCAGATCGACGCTGCCCTTGATCGGCGTGGCGGCGGCGATGCGGCTGGGATCGGTGATGGCCAGCGATAGGGTGCCGGCCGCGCCCGCGGTGGGTTGCAGCAGGAAACGATCGTTCGCCGCCGGCGCACCGGAGGCCAGCACGACTTCCACGCCGTTCACCACCAGCGGATCGGCGGCGGTGCCGGTGCCGGTGAGCGGAATCGCGGCGCCGGTTTGCGGATGGGTGGCACTCCATGCCGCGCCATCGAAACGCAGCAGCGCATTCTGCCCGTTCAACGCACCCAGATCACCCAGCGATGTCTGCAACACGGCATTGCCGCCATTGCCGGAATGCGACGTGATCCGGGGTGGCGTCAGATTGAAGAAATCGCCGCCCATCTGGCCGTACAGATCCATACCGGCGGCGTGGCCTTCATTGAAGGTTTCCGCCAGTGACACGGCGATACGGCCCAGTTCGGCCACGGCGGGATCCAGCACGGTGGTGCGGAATTCCATCAGGCCGCCCATCTGCCCGCCCATGGCGCGATTGTCCAGGTGGGTGCGCATGCCGTTGGTTTCCAGCGCTACCTGCAAGCGTTCCGGGCGGTAGGGATCGGCGACGGTCACCAGCTTGCTGGCCGTGGCGCCAACCACCAGCGGTTGCCCGCCTGCGGTGAAGACATTGACCTGGCCGCCATCCTGCGTCACTGCATTGCCACCGGTATAACCCACCAGCTGGCTGATCAATTGATCGCGGCGGTCCAGCAGGTCCGCCGATGCATTGACGTTGCCACCGATCTTGCCATTGAGCTGGGCGATTTCGACGGCCAAGCGGTTCACTTCGCTGGTGCCGGCGACCAAACCGTTGTTGACCTCGTCGTTCAAACCATCCAGATGCTTATCGATCTGATTGAAGCGGGTCACCAGGGCATTGGCCTGCGCCAGCATGCTCTGGCGATCGGCGGACGACGACGCGTTGGAAGACAACGCGCTGACCGAATCGAAGAAGCCCGACCACGGCGCACTGATGCCGGTGGCTTTCTCGGAAAACAAACTGTCCATGCGACTGGAAAGCACCGACATCTGTTGCAGGCGGCTGAGCTCGCCGCCGCTGTCCAACAGCCGCGCCGTGGCCAGCGAATCGGCCATGCGTTTGATGTCGACGATCTGGACGCCGGTACCCTGGAAGCCATGGCCATAGAAAGTAGCGTCGCGTGCGGCGAATTCCGTGCGCTGGCGCGAATAGCCTTCGGTGTTGACGTTGGCTACGTTGTGGCTGACCGTGGAAAGCGCTCGCTGGAAGGCGATGAGGGCGCTGCTACCGGTGGCGAGAAGATTCGACATTTCAGTTCCTCATCAACGGTGCAGGGTGTTGCGCTGTGTGGTGCCCGCTGCCGACGCCACGGCGGTATCCAATGCTGTGGTGGCCACCGAACGCATGGCCGACAGCACCTTGCCCAGCGTCGGGCCGTTGGCAATGGAAGAGATCTTGTTGGCATACGACGGATCGGTGGCGTAGCCGGCTTTTTGCAGGCCCTTGGCGAAACCATGGATGTCTTTGCCCGCCGCCAACGCCTGCTGGTAGCGCGGATTGTTCTTCAACAGCCGCACATAGTCGGCGAAGCTTTCAGCAGGCGAGCTGTAGGCGCGGAACTCGGCGGTTTCCGAATGCTTCACGCCGTTGGTGTATTCGTGCGTGCCAGTGCGGACGCGGTCGCCCTTCCAACCGGTCGCCTTGATGCCGAACAGGTTGTTGGAGCTGCCGCCATCATTGCGCTGGATGCCGCGGCGGCCCCAGCCGGTTTCCAGCGCGGCCTGCGCGACAAGGGCACGCGGGTCGACGCCCAGTTCCTTGGCCGCTTTCTCGGCATGGTTCCAGACTTCGGCGACGAAGCGTTCGGGTGTATTGCGCGCATATTTCTGCGGATCGGCTTTGCCCACCGATTCCACTTCCTCGCAGGCATCCGGTTCCGGAATCGTCAATTGCTTCAGTGTCAGTGGCAAGTTATCGCCGCTGGCTTCGGAAGAAGCGTCCGACGTGTTACCGCTGCGGCCAGCGATGGCGTCCAGCATCTGGCCGGTTTCCGTCGACGGCAACATGCGGCGGTATTCGGATAATCCGTAACTGCTCGGCGTAGCGGCAGGTGCCGGCGCTTCGTCACCACCCAGTTGGCGCGCGATCATCGGCGCCAAACCCATGCCTTTGCCCTGCGTCATCGCCTTGGCGAGCTGCTGGTCGTACATGTCGCGGAAGGTCTGGTTTTCGCCGGGAAACAGCGAATCGCCGAAGCTGGCGTCGCGCATGCACTTGATCAGCATCTGTGCGAACTGGCCTTCGAGTTGCTTGGCGACTTCCTGGATGCGCGCGCGGTCCGGCTTGCCATTGGCATCGGCCAGCGGCAGCGAAGGCTGCGTCAGGCTGTTCGACGCCAAGCTGTTCGAAAGCAGGCTATTAACCGGCGCGGCCATCAGATGACCTCAAGCTCCGCGCGTAGCGCGCCGGCTTGCTTCAGCGCTTCCAGGATCGCGATCAGATCGCCCGGCGCGGCGCCGACTTCGTTCACGGCGCGGACGATTTCATCCAGCGTCGTGCCGCCTTCGAACTTGAACATGCGGTTGCCTTCGGTGGTGACCGCCACCGAGGAATGCGGCGTGACCACGGTTTGGCCACCGCGCGAAAATTCGTTGGGCTGGCTGACGTCGATCGATTCAGTGATGCTGACCGTCAGCGAGCCGTGCGTCACCGCGGCCGGCATGACTTTTACTTGCGAACCGATCACCACCGTGCCGGTGCGCGCGTTGACGATGACCTTGGCGGCCGCGGTGCCGGGTGTCAGTTCCAGGCTTTCCACGCGCGCCATGAAGCCGATGCGGGCGTTCTGATCGGCCGGAGCACGTACTGCGACCGTCACAGCGTCCACCGCGTATGCACTGCCAGCGCCGAAGCTCTGATCCAACGCCGTCACCATCCGCGAAACCGTGGTGAAGTCCGCCTGGTGCAGATTGAGCGTGATGGTGTCACCGCCGCCGAAAGCATCGGGAACCGCACGCTCCACAGTGGCGCCATTGGGAATACGGCCCACGCTGGGTGTATTGACCGAAATGCGCGAACCGTCGCGGCCCTGCGCACCAAAACCGCCGACCACCAGATTGCCTTGTGCGATCGCGTAGACCTCGCCGTCGGCACCGCGCAACGGAGCCATCAGCAGACTGCCGCCACGCAACGAACTGGCGTTGCCGATGGAAGACACGGTGATATCGATCGGCTGGCCTGGCTTGGCGAAGGCGGGCAGGTCGGCGTGGATCGCCACCGCCGCGACGTTCTTCAACTGCGGATTGACGTTGGGCGGAATGTTGACGCCCAGTTCGCCCAGCATGTTCTTCAGGCTCTGCACAGTGAAGGGCGCTTGGCTGGTGCGGTCACCCGTGCCATCCAAACCCACCACCAGGCCGTAGCCCACCAGCGGATTGCTGCGCACGCCGCCGACCTGGGCCAGATCCTTGATGCGCTCCGCGCGTGCGGACGGCGCAAGGCACAGCAGCGCGATGATCAGCCAGGCCAGACCGCCCCAGAAAGTGGGCCCGTCGAGTTCACGGGGTTTCTTCGCCGGTTCCGGGCTTTCTGGTCCTGCTTTGGTCTCGATGCTGTCCATCGCGATTCCCCTTAGTTCGGATAGATCGGCGAATTGAAGAACCGGCCCAGCCAACCCATTGAGTTGGACTGCGCTATTGCGCCGCGGCCGCCGTAGGCGATGCGTGCATCGGCCACCTTGCTGGACGAGATGCTGTTGTCGGTACCGATATCGGCCGGGCGCACGATTCCCTGAATCTGCACCAGCTCGTCGCCCTGGTTCAGGCGCATGTTCTTCTGGCCCTGCACGACAAGATTGCCGTTGGGCAGGCGCTGGATGACGGTGACCGTCAGGCTGCCTTGCAATCGGTTGCTCTGCGCGCTTTGCCCGTTACCGTTGAAGCCGCGGTCGCCATTGACCGAAGCGCTGAGCAGGTCGCGGCCGTTGTAGGTCAGCGGTGCGCCGGCAATGTTCGGCGCGGCCATGGTGATTTCGCTGCTCTTGTCCACCGAGGTGGTGGCGGTGGTCTGCGCCGTGGTGTTCTCGATCAGATTGATGGTGAGCAGATCGCCGACGTTGCGTGCGCGGCGATCGGAATAGAGGCTCAGGCCGGGACCCGCGCGATAGATTGCACCGGCGGTGGCTTGTTCCTGCGGCGCCATGACGGGCTGGATCGGCGCCATTGGCGCGTACGGACGCACATCGCCGAACGAGCGCGCGCAGCCGCTGAGCGCCAGCGTGGAGACGGTGAGGATGATGATGAGCAAGATGGGATTTTTCACCGGTGCCTCAGACGTTGTTGTTCAAGTAACCGAGCATGGAGTCGGTGGTGGAAATGGCCTTGGCGTTCATTTCGTAAGCGCGCTGGGTTTCGATCATGCTGACCAGCTCTTCCACCACGTTGACGTTGGAGCCTTCCAGCGCGCCCTGCACGACACTGCCCAGGCCATTGAGGCCGGGGGTGCCGTTTTGCGCAGGGCCTGATGCGGTGGTTTCCACGTAAAGGTTTTCGCCCTTGGCTTGAAGGCCCGAGGGATTGACGAAATCGGTGAGCGTCAACGCGCCGATTTCCAATGCCTGACCTTCACCGGCCATGGTCACGCTGATGGTGCCGTCGTTGCCGATGGTCATCGACTGCGCGCCTTCCGGTACCTGGATGCCGGGCTGCACCGGATAGCCGCTGTTGGTGACCAGTTCGCCTTGGGCGTTGATCTGAAACGAGCCGTCGCGGGTATAGGCGGGCGTGCCGTCAGGCAGCAGCACTTCAAAGAAGCCGCGGCCGTTGACCATCACGTCCAGCGAGCGGCCGGTCTGCTGCGGATTGCCCTGCTGGAAATCCTTGGACGTCGACACCACACGCACGCCGGTGCCCAGTTGCAGGCCGGACGGCAGCTGCGTCTGCTGCGAAGTGGAGCCGCCGGGCTGGCGCACCTGCTGATACAGCAGATCTTCAAAGCTGGCGCGATCGCGCTTGAAACCGGTGGTGTTGGTGTTCGCCAGATTATTGGAGACCACCGACATGCGCGTCTGCTGCGCATCCAGCCCGGTCTTGGCGACCCAGAGTGCTTGATTCATTGGTGGCTCCTATGTGGTGAGGCGAAAGCGGGAACGGGGAACAGGGAACGGGGAATGGAAGTGACAAGTTGCGGATCGAGAAGGGACACCATTCGGCATCAAGTCAGCAGCAAGTCCTGTGCCAGAAGGGCGGACGGAATTCCGACGGGAGCGCATGAAGCGGGAACAGGGAACGGGGAACGGGGAACAGGGAACAGGGAACGGGGAATGAAAGTTGGCGGGCGGCGGCTCGAGAAGGACACCATTCGGCGTCAACGACGAAACAGAGCAACCGGTATCTGCCGGCGGAAGCGATCCGTCATTCCCCGTTCCCCGTTCCCCGTTCCCCCGTTCCCCCGCTCCCCGTTCCCCGTTCCCGCTTCTGCTCCCAGCCTTAGCCGCCAAGTCTCAACAAACTATTCGACGCCTGCGCCATCTCATCGCCACTGCGAATTACCTTGACCTGCATCTCGAATTGGCGCTGCAACTGGATCATTTGCACGAGTGCGCCGGCGGCGTCGACGTTGCTGCCTTCCAGCACGCCGACGGTCAGGTTGTTGCCGTTGGCAGGGGCGGGTGGGGTCTGCGGATCGACGGGGCGCATCAGGCCATCGGCACCGCGGGCGAGCTGCTGCGGGGCCGCATCGACGATCCGCATCCGTCCCACCACGGCCATCGTCTGCGGACCTTCGCCTTGCGGGATGATCGAAACGGTGCCGTCAGCACCGATATCGATGGACTGCGCCGGCGGCACGGCGATGGGATTGCCGTTGTCGTCCAGCACGGGACGGCCGCTGGCGGTCACTAATTGACCATTCGGCGTCAGGCTGAGTTCGCCATTGCGTGTGAAGGCCTGGCTACCGTCCGCGGCCTGCACCGCCAACCAGCGGTTCTGCTGCAGGGAGACGTCCAGCGAGCGGCCAGTGGCCATCTGCGAACCGGTGCGCGAATCGAATCCCGGATCGATCAGCACCGCGTCCACGCGCGACGGAAAACCTTCGCCTTGGATGCGGAAAGCCTCAGTGCCGGCCAATGCCGCCTTGAAACCCTTGGTATCCACATTGGCCAAGTTGTGCGACACCGTGCCTTGCGCCTGCAGTGAAGCGCGGGCGCCGGTCATGGCGACGTAGAGGGCTTTGTCCATTTGGGGAATTCCGTGGGGCTGAGGTTTTTGAGAAGAAGCGGGAACGGGGAACGGGGAAAGGGGAACGGGGGAACGGGGAACGGGGAAAGGGGAATGAATTCTCCCCTTCGCTGAAGGTGTATGGACCTCCGGGAATATTTTCCTGACAGCAGATAAGCGAACTGTCCGACACCGGAATCTTTCATTCCCCGTTCCCCGTTCCCCGTTCCCTGTTCCCCGCTCCCGCTTCACTTCATCAACGAATATTGATAACCGTCTGAGTCACTTGGTCCTGCGTCGAAAGCATCTGCGAGTTGGCCTGGAAATTACGCTGCGCCACGATCATGTTGACCAACTGTTCGGTGAGGTCGACGGTGGAAGCTTCCAAGGCACCCGACGACACCTGGCCGAAATCCGACGTGCCGGGCGCACCGGTACGCGGTTCGCCCGAGGCGAAGCTGTGCGTCCAGGTGTTATTGCCTTGCGACACCAAGCCTTGCGGATTGGTGAAGTTGGTCAGCGCGACTTGGCCGACCGCGCGATCCACGCCATTCGAATAGCGGGCATACACCACGCCTTCCGGCGATACGCTGAATTCGTTGAGCTTGCCGCTGGCGAAACCATCCTGGCGCTGGTCGTTCTTGGCGAAGACTTCGCCGTACTGATTAGTGCCGCTGATATCCAGGGTCATGTTCAACACGCCGGCGCCGGTGGTGGGCGTGAACGGTGCCAACGTGATCTGGCCGGTGGCCGGTACGGTCAATGCGCCGTTGTTGTCGAACTGCACCGTGGTCGGCGCGCCCATCGACGTGCCGTCAACGTACACGTTGACCTGCCACTCGTTGGGATTTGGCGTCTTCACGTAGTACACCGACTGCGTGTGCGCCACGCCCAGTGAATCGTAGACGGTGACCGAGGTGGTTTCGTTGTAGGTGCTGCTGTCGGCCGGATTGAACGGGGTGATGGTCGGCTGCGCGGCATTGCCCGGCAGCGTCACGCCCAGGTTTACTTCCGTGGTGGGGCTGGGGGGGCTGTCGGTGGTCAGCAGTTGCAGATCGACCATGCTGCCGGTGTCGAAGCCGGAATTGTCCCCGCGTGGCGGGAATACCTGCAGGCGGTAGCCATCCGGCGTGGTGACGAAGCCGTTGGCATCGCGCTGGAAATTACCGGCGCGCGTGTAGACGTTGCTGCCGTTGTTGCTGACGGTAAAGAAGCCTTCCTGATCGATCGCCAGATCCAGATAGCGGCCAGTCTGGTTGATGTCGCCCTGCGAGAACTGCTGGGCCACATTGGTCAGGCGCACACCGGCGCCGATGCCGTTACGCAACAGGCCGTAACCGGTGGTGGAAAACACCTCGGCGAACTCCGCGCGCGATTCCTTGAAGCCGGTGGTGCTGACGTTGGCGATGTTGTGCGAAGTGACATTGAGGTCGGCGTTGGCCGCCTTCATGCCGGAGAGCGAACTGTTGAAAGCCATGGAGTACTCCTTGCGGAATGCGAGGTGAGGTGGCGTGGATGGACGATGGACTTAGGAAGCCGACTTGCCGATGCGCAGCACGTAGTCGAGTGGCGCCGTGCCGAGGCCCGGCAGGTTGAGGTACAGCCCGTCGGTACCGATCGTCACGCTTTCGACGGTGGCATCGACGTAGGTATTGAGCGCGGTGGCGGTGCCACTGGCGTCGGTATGAGTCGCCTTGATGGCATAGGTGCCGGCGGGCATGCGTTCGCCCTTGGCGTTCAGACCATCCCAGGCGAAAGTCGCTTCGCCCTTGGCTTCGACATTCAGTTCGATTTTCTTCACCACCACGCCGCTGGCGTCGGTGATTTCCACGCGAGTGGTTCCGGGACTGGGTGCCATCACCACGCCGGTGGTGTTGCCGCTGGCGGCTAGCGCCATTTTTTCTGAAGGAATCAATACGGCGTGGCCTACCAGCGATGCGCCTTTCAGCACTTGGTCGCCCGTCAGTGCATCACCAAAACCTTTCACCGCGGTATTGAGATCGCCGATGCCCTGCACGGTGGAAAACTGCGCCAACTGGCCGATGAATTCGCTGTTGGACAGCGGTTTCAAAGGATCCTGATGCTTGAGCTGTTCGGTCATCAGGCGCATGAAATCCGCCTGGCCGAGCGTCTCGGGCTTCTTGGCCGTCGGGGTGCTGGTGGTCGTGTTGGAAAACAGATCGCTGGGGATGGTGCTCATCGGCGGTGTCCTGAAATTAGTTGGGGCCTGTTAACGCTATTGGGACAGGTCACGTTGCTTCCCCGCCTCGCCAGGGGCTTGTGCGTGGCGTAGCGACAGGCTGGCCGCCTGTTCAAGCCGCGCGCGAGTTCCTGGCGAGGCGGGGAAGCAACCCGAAGGGCCGCAACCCAGTGCGCACGGGACCGCGTCATCACTCGGGCATGGATCGACATAC
>NZ_JAVGJT010000035.1:0-8607 GCF_040948865.1 Pseudoxanthomonas sp. UTMC 1351
CTTCCTTGCCCCGTACGCACTGGATTGCGGCGTGGCCTATCCCAATAGCGTTAACAGGCCCCTGGATTACCGCGTCAGCGGCCCATCGACAGCGTGGCCAGCGCCAGTTCCTTGGCGGTGTTCAACACTTCCACGCCCGCCTGGTAGCCGCGCGAGGCCGAAATCAAGTTCACCATCTGCGCCACCGGATCCACATCCGGCGCGTATACGTAGCCGTCGGCGTCGGCCATCGGATGGCCGGGTTCGTAACGCTTGATCGGCGGTGCGTCGCTCTGGGAGATTTCCTTGACCTGCACCGAGGTCAGCGAGCCGTCCTGCGACAGTTGGCGCGCCTGGAAAATGGGCTCGATGGGCTTGTAGACAGCTTCCGGCGAAGAGGCGATGGAATCGGCATTGGACAAGTTGCTGGCGATGGTATTCAACCGCACGGACTGCGCTTGCAGCGCGGAACCGGCGACATCGAAGATCGGAAGATTGCTCATGGTGTCGCCCCTTATTGGCCGGTGATGGCGGTCAGCATGGTCCGCACCTTGGATTCGATGAAACTCAGTGAGGCGCGGTATTCCAGCGCGGCACGGCCGTAAGCGGCGCGCTCGGTGTCGGCATCGACGGTGTTGCCATCCAGACTGGGCTGCACGCCGGCGCGTTCGAAGATCTGGCTGAGCCCC
This sequence comes from Pseudoxanthomonas sp. UTMC 1351, assembly GCF_040948865.1. Classification (NCBI taxonomy): domain Bacteria; kingdom Pseudomonadati; phylum Pseudomonadota; class Gammaproteobacteria; order Lysobacterales; family Lysobacteraceae; genus Pseudoxanthomonas; species Pseudoxanthomonas sp. UTMC 1351. The sequence continues at coordinate 669 of NZ_JAVGJT010000035.1, forward strand.
TGCAAGCCGGACAGATGCTGCTCGTTGGTGATGTCCAGCGGTTCGGCAGCCTTGGATGCCTTCTCTAACGCGGCCTGGAAGTCGATGTCCTTGGCCTTGTAGTTAGGCGTGTCGGCGTTGCTCAGGTTGCTGGCGATCAGCTGCATGCGCTGCTCACGCAGCGGCAGCGCCGCCGCATGGACGCCTAGATAGGAGGAAATCGGGTTGGACATGGCACGCTCCGGCAAACCGTTGCCAGGGGCGAGGCAAGAGCTGTGCCATAGGGTGGGCTCAAGCCCACCGCCCCCGCACTCGGGTCATCGCAACCGGACGTATGTGGATGGTGGGCCGGGGCCCACCCTATGCCGATTTTTGGTGCGTCAGGCCGCCGCAATCACCTGATGTAGCCGGTGCAGCACGTGCTCCGCCAACTCATGCGGGCTGTACTTGGCCACGAAGGCGTTGGCCCCCACGCGTTCCACCATGGCGTTGTTGAAAACGCCCGACAGGGAGGTATGCAGCAGCACGTACAGGTTGGCCAGGCCCGGGTGGCGACGGATTTCCGTCGTCAGGGTGTAGCCATCCATCGCCGGCATTTCAATATCCGAGATCACCATCGCATAGCGCTCGGCCGGATTCTCGCCGCCGGCGTGTATCTGCAAGAGATGGTCCAACGCCTGGCGGCCATCGGAAAGCAGGGTGGCGGTAACGCCGAGTTGCTCCAGCACGCTGCGGATCTGCGAACGCGCCACGCGCGAGTCGTCCACCACCAATACCTGCAGTTGAGGGGCGTCGCTGGGCAGTGCCATCTCCGGTGCCAGCGGAGCATCCATGCGCGCCTGCGAGATATCCGCCAGCACGCTTTCGACGTCGATCACCTGGATCAATTCGCCCTGGAAACGCGTTACCGCGGTGAGATAACTGCTCTCGGCACCGAGTTCCGGCGGCGGATGGATATCTTCCACGGCGATGTTGACGATGCGTTCCACGCCGCTGACCAGGAATCCCTGCACGGAGCGGTTGAATTCGGTCACCACCAGATAATTGGGTGCGTGTGCCGGGTCGGGATCGCGTTCCGGGTGGCGGATGCTCAGGCCCAGGTCCAGCACAGGAATGGAGCGTCCGCGCACGTCGGCTACGCCGGTGAATTCGGTGGGCAAGCCGGGCAGTTGGAACAAGGGCGGGCGCCGCAGGACTTCCTGCACCTTGAAGACGTTGACGCCAAAAAGCTGACGCCCGCCCAGGCGGAACAGGAGCAGGGCGAGCCGGTTGTGGCCGGCCAGACGGGTCCGCTGGTCGATGCGGTTGAGCAGGTCTTCAGTCATGGACGGGATATCGGCTGGGAAGGATTCCACTTGAGGGGCGATGGAGGTAGAAGAAATCCCGGTTGAGAAATTCCTGTAGGAGCGGCGTCCCGCCGCGAGCTCTTTCTGTCAGATCGCGATAAAAGCAAGAGCTCGCGGCGGGACGCCGCTCCTACAACAGCAAAAGCCGCGACGTAAGGAAAGTCCCCGAAGACCGTACAAATCCCCACGGCAGCGTTTTGCGGAAACACGGCGACGGCGGGGCCGGATCCGCCCGTTGGTACACCGCTTGCATCCACTTCCGCCAATGAACCGACCGAGACCGCCCATGCTGCGTTTTGCGATTGCCCTGGTCGGGCTGTTGATGGCGTTCGCCGTTGAGGCGACGGATTTCCAGTCGGTGGATTCGATCAAGGCTGCCGCCTTGGGTGCATTGGCGCCGGGGACCGAAGCGGAAGCGACCTTGGACACCGCATTGCGGTTGCCGCGCTGCCAGGAGGCGCTTAGCGCTCGCGTCAACGGTTCCAATTCGGTGGAAGTCAGTTGTCCGCAGGCCGCCGGTTGGCGGTTGTTCGTGCCGGTTCGCATCCGTCGCAGCCAGACGGTGCTGGTGTTGAGTCGGGGAATCGGCGCAGGTCAGCCAATCACCGCGGATGCTTTCGTCGCCGAAACCCGCGACGCCAGCCGCATCGTGGGCGCGGCCATTGCCGATCCCGCGCAGGCGGTGGGGCAGGTGGCACGACGTACACTTTCGGCGGGCACGGTGCTGAGCTCCAGTGATTTGGTTGCGCCGCGCCTGATTCGCCGCGGCGACAACGTGGCGCTGGTTTCCCGCCGTGGTGGGTTGGAAGTCCGCATGGCCGGCAAGGCCCTGGGCGATGCTGGCGAGAACGAACGGGTGATGGTGGAAAACCTCTCTTCCCGCCGCGTGATCCAAGGCACGGTCGGGCCGGGCGGCGACATCTGGGTGAGTCGATGAACAGGTTCGGCTGCATGAACAACATTGTTCTAAAGTTCCTTTCCCGGCGGCCGATACAGAGGGCGAGAGACCAGGGAGCGGTTGCCAGAGACCAGGGCCAGAGACCAGAGACAAGCGAAAGCGAAGGCAAGATCGCTCTCGCTTTTCCCTAGCCTCTGGCCCCCGACCTCTGGTCTCCGCCCCACTAAAGCTTCCACCCCCGCCGCCGATAACCTCAATGAATCCCGTTACAGGCAATAGGTAGAACTCCTTATGAGCCAGAAAATCGAAGGCACACCTCCGGCCGCTCTCCGTAGCACCGGACCCGTGGGAGGCCGCGTGGCGACTTCCGGTGCCGACCGTTCGCGGCCGGTGGAAGCCAGTGAAGGCGGCGACAGCCTGCGCCTGACCGGTGAAGCGGCCAGCCTGCAAGCCATGCAACGCGAGCTGTCCTCGGCTTCGGCTGTCGATAACGCCCGCGTACAGTCCATCCGTGAAGCGCTGCAAGCCGGCACCTACAAAGTCGATGCGCAGGCGATTGCCGACCGCATGCTAGACCTGGAAAGCCAGCTGGGCGCATGAGCGCGGTCCTGGACCAGTCGCTGGAGCGCCTGGCCGCCGCGCTCAGCGAAGAGCGGCGCGCCATCCTGGAACACGATGTGGAAGCGCTCATCCGCTCCACCCAGGAAAAGCTCGAGTCTTTACGCTCGATCGAGAAACTTGTACCCCCCGCCGCGCCCGCCGATTTCGAATCGCGCCTGGCCGCGCTGGCGGAAGCCAATCACGCCAACGGCGCACTGCTGGCCCGCCGCCGCCGCGAGGTCAACTGGGCGCTGCGCCATCTGGGCCGTAGCGAAAGCGCCGGGGCCTACGATGCCCATGGCCAGACCAATACCGTGAAGGCTACGCGGTCGCTTGCGGTCGTCTGAAAGCAAGAGCAAATCCCCCTCGATCCCCCTTTATTAAAGGGGGAGGCCAAGCAACAGCCTTTCGGCTCCCGGCTCCCGGCTCCCGGCTCCCGGCTCCCGGCTCCCGGCTCCCGGCTCCCGATTCCCGATTCCCGGCCCAGCGTCAAAAACGCGACGCCGTCGCTTGCCGCGCCTGGGGCGGTTACGGATACTGCCGTCTCGGCAAGCAGCGTTGATCCACAGGCACAATCGTGAGCGTCCCCCTTTCCCATCCCGCGGCCAGCGACCGTCTCGCGGACAGTCCCTCGTTCGAGGACATGCGGGCACTTAGTGAGCTGATGGACGATGGTGTGCTGCTGTGCCAGGGCATGAGGCGTCCGCTGCACGCCAATTCCGCCGCCCGCGCACTGGTGCCCGATGCCGACGAACCGCTGCAGGCGTTGGTGGATCTGATTCCCGCGCAGGCCCGTCTGGTCGCCCGGCAGACCGGCAGTTGGAACGGCGATCTGGCATTCGATGATGGCCGCATCCTGCAGGTGCGCGTCTATCTGCATCAGAACCCTGCTGGCGGTTACTGCCTGGTGCTGTTCCATGACGTCAGCGAAGCGCACGCACGCCAACAAGAGCTCCAACGGCGTCATGCGCAGTTGCGCCAGACCCTGGTGCGACTGGCCGGTACCCAGGAACAACTGCTGCAGTCGGAGAAAATGGCATCCATTGGCCAACTGGCCGCCGGCGTGGCGCACGAAATCAACAATCCCATCGGTTATGTGCATTCGAATCTGGGTTCGCTGCAGGAATACCTGCACAGCCTGTTTTCGTTGATCGAGATGTACGAACGCGCGTTGCGCGCACCTGATCCCAAGGCGCTGCTGCCCGAGATCGACGACATGCGCGCGCGCTACGACATCGACTTCATTAGCGGCGATCTGCCGCAGCTGATGGCCGAATCGCGTGAAGGCATTGAGCGGGTGACGCAGATCGTCCGCAATCTCAAGGATTTCTCCTATTCCGGGCGCGAGGATTCGTGGAAATCGACCGACCTGCATGCCGGTCTGGATTCCACCATCAACATCATCTGGAACGAACTGAAGTACAAGGTCACCCTGGAAAAGCGCTACGGCAAGCTGCCGCTGGTGCAATGCCTTCCGTCCGAGCTCAACCAGGTGTTCATGAACATCCTGCTCAATGCCGGCCACGCCATCAAGGAACGCGGCAAGATCACGCTGACCACGGGCGCGGCGGCGGACGAAGTCTGGCTGGAAATCGAGGACACCGGCGGCGGTATTCCGGAAGACATCCAACAGCGCATCTTCGATCCATTCTTCACCACCAAACCGGTGGGCAGTGGCACTGGGTTGGGCCTGTCGATTTCCTACGGTATCGTCAAGAAGCACAACGGCCGCATCGAAGTGCGCAGCACGCCGGGCGAAGGCTCCTGCTTCCGTATTACCTTGCCGATCCGGCAGCCGGGGCGTAGCGACATTTGAGGCCTCGTGGCCTTGTCTCCATGTAGAGCGACGGCTTGACCCGCCATTCGGCGGTTAAAGGCCAACAGCCGAATGGCGGGTCAATCCGCGATGAAGCTTTACCGGTAGAGCCTCGTCGCGACTTACGTCGCTCCCACGCGTCGGGGTTCCCGGTCGTTCACCGCTAGAGCTCCTAGCGTGATTCAAAGTGTCGCGCGCAGGGGCCAATACTTAGCGATGCTTCCTTGTGGGAGCGACGTAAGTCGCGACCGTAAGCGTCGACTGCACGGAAAGCGTCGCAACTCACATCGCTCCCACACGTTAGGGCATCCGGCCATTCACTGCTCGAAATAACCCAGCTTCTTCGCCCGCGGCAGCTGCTTAAGTTCCCACTCCGCACGCGCGGCGGCGCTGTGATCGGGATATGCCTTGCTGGCCAACAAACGTAACGGCGGGTTGGCGCGGGTGTATTTGGCGCCGGTGCCATTGGCGTGCGCCTGGTATCGCGCTACCACGTCACGCGCGATACCGGCGTAGTACGCGCCGCCACGGCATTCGATCAGGTACAGGTACCACACCTTCGTCAGAACCCCGTTCTCAGCCAAGGGTGCGGTGGTGTGGCTGATTTTCGTAAGCCGTGAACGCCTGGCGGATATGTTCGCGCAGATCGTCGTCGCTCCAGGGCTTGGTCAAAAAGCGATAGATTTCACCGCGGTTGATCGCCTCGGTGACGGTAGCGAGGTCGGTGTAGCCCGACAGCACCAGACGGACGGTATCCGGATACAACATGCGTACGCGGCCCAGGAATTCGGTGCCGCTCATGTCGGACATGCGCTGGTCGGACAGGATGACCTGCACATGGTTGGTGGCCAGCAGTTCGAAGGCGTCGTTGACGTTGCTGGCGGCCAGAATGCGGTACCCGTCACGGCGGAACAGCCGGACCAGCGAACGCAGGATGTTTTCTTCATCGTCCAACAGCAGCAGCGTGCGATCGGGCTTGGTGGCGGCAAAGGCCTGGGTACGCAAATACCGGCGGCGCAGCACCGTACCGGCTTCTTCGGCCGACATCGGCTCACCGAACAGATGACCTTGGAACATGTCGCACTGATTCCGTCGCAGGAATCCCAGCTGCACGTCGTTTTCCACGCCGTGCGCGATGACCTTCATGCCCAGCTGATGGCCCATGGCAATGATCGCGCAAGTGATCGCGACCTCGCGATTGCTGGTAGGCACGCCTTTGACGAAGCTGCGGTCGATCTTGATCTTGTCCACCGAAAACCGGATCAGCGAATCCAGATTGGAATCGCCCATGCCGAAATCATCCAGCGTCAACCGCACGCCTTCGCGATGCAGGTTGGCCAGCGTGCGATGGACAAGATTCGTGTCATTAGCCAGCGCGTTCTGGCGTACTTCCAGCACCACCATCTGCGACGGAATGCCGGCCTCCTGCATGGCTTCCAGCACCTCGGCGACGAAGCTTGGACGCAACAGCTGCAGCGTAGAGACGTTGACCGCGATCTCGAAATCGTCGAAGCCCCAATCACGCCAGACGCGTGCCTGCTGAAAGGCTTTCTTCAGCACCCAGTCACCGATCTGCACAATCACGCCCAGCTTTTCGGCCATGTGCATGAAGCGCTCGGGCACCAGCATGCCCAGACCGGGGGAATACCAGCGCAGCAATGCCTCCATTCCGACCACGCGGCCGTCGTGGGCGTTGATCTGCGGCTGGTAGAGCAGGCGCAGTTCGTCGTTGGCGATGGCGTTGACGATCTGGCGGGCGATGATGCTGTCGCTGCGCCCGCTGATCGTCGCGCCCTGGCGGTACAGGCGCACCAGGTTCATGCCTTCGTGCTTGGCCTGATCGACCGCGCTTTCGGCGCGCTGCAACAGCGTGGTGGCGGTGTCGGCGTGTTCCGGGCACAGGGCTATGCCAATGGTGCCTGTGAGGAACAATGTGTAAGGCAGCACCGACATCGGCAGTTCGATCTGCTCGCGCAGATAGTCGCCATAGTTCTCCGGCGATAGCGTGGTCAGCGTACGCGGCGCGGCAACCACGAATTCATCGCTGCCGTGGCGCCACAAATGCGCATCCGGCCCAACCATCTCCCGTAGCCGTTCGGCGATCAGGGCCATGGCTTGATCGCCCACTTCCACGCCCATGTTTTCGTTGATCGAACGGAAGTGATCGATATCGATGTAGAGCAGCATCAACGGCGTGCCGCCGCCGACCGCAGCCTCCACCATCCGGTTCAGATCGGGTTCGCCGGCGCCCAGGCGCGGCAGGTGGGTTGGAAGGGGAGTGTGCGGATTCAAATGCGGAATGGAAAGATGGGGATCGGAGGGGAGCGGTTCAGTACCGGGGAGCGTGAACAGGCGCGACGGCTTCCAGCGGCGCGTCCGGCATCGCATAGGGTAGGCGAAGTTCGAAGCGGATACCTACGCCGGGCAGGACGTCGACGCCAAGATCGCCATGCACGGCCATCGCCCATGTGCGCAACAGTGGCGTGTCCGGGGCGGGCTGATCAAGAGCAGGTTGATCAAGCTCCAGCCGCAATCGCAGGTTGTCTTTCTCGTCCCGCAGTTGCAGGAAGATGTGCAATGGCGACCGGGTCGCGGTAGCTTGCCGCAGCAACTGCTGGATGATGCGGAAGCCGGTCAGTGCGATCTCCGTCGCCGGCCGCTGTGGCAGCGCGTCGATGTCCAGCGCCACACGCACGGGCGTGGTTGCCGACAATCGTTCGGCTTCGGCGCGCAACGCGGCCTCCAGGCCCAGGCCCTCAAGTTGTGGCGGATGGAGCAGGGCATGCAGGTCGCGCAGTTGCGCCACGGTCTCGTCGGCGACACGAATGATTTCCAGCAGGTCCTCACGGCGCTGGGCGGCGTCGGCTTCGTCCAGAGTCAGATGCGCGGACATCTTGATGGCGGAGATCGCCTGGCCGATCTGGTTGTGCAGCGCCCGCGCGGCCGTATGGCGGTCGGCTTCGTGCAATGCGGACAGCTGACGCAGGCAGACGTGCCATGCCAGTTCATGCGCCGATCCGTCCGGCGCGAGCGATCCAGGGGAAGAGGGGACGGTCCCAGGCAACGGCGAAGTCATCGTAGAAGCAGTCGTCTCGCGGGCAGGCGGGCTCAGTATGCCAGCCGAACCAGACGACGCGTGAAACATCGCGGTTACAGGTTTGCCAGGGGCGGTCTTTGCTGTTGTAGGAGCGGCGTCCCGCCGCGAGTTCTTCCTGGGGCACATCCCCGAGCGAATTTCCATTGTGGGAGCGACGTGAGTCGCGACCGGAAACACCAACGTCGCGACTCACGTCGCTCCCA
>NZ_JAVGJT010000036.1:0-46174 GCF_040948865.1 Pseudoxanthomonas sp. UTMC 1351
CGACCGGAAAGCCAAAATGACTAGTGCATCTCGATCATGCGCCCCATTGAGAGCACTGGGTTCTGCGGATTTCCGGTCGCGACTCACGTCGCTCCCACAAGTTTTGAACATTGAAGAACCCGCACATCCTTGTGCGGGCATAAACTTGGCTATTCGCCAGCAATGACCGGGTTATTGTTCTCACCAGCCACCAATCGCCGACCTTGCTCTACCAGCTCAACGAATTCCCGTCGCAATCCATAACGATCTTCTCCGCTGGTAGCTCGAGCGGCAGCGGCCACATCGTTCCAAGTCCAGCTTTCGACGTGCGTGCCACCACGCAGCAAGTCCGCATAAGCAGCGACCGCGCTGGCGAAACGGAACGATGCGCTGGGACTGGACGTAAGCGATGAGCGCAGCACCGAGGTTTCTATCAGTTCGCTCTTGTCCTGGCCGGGCCGCTTGTAGCGCAGACGCAGGTGCGCGAGTTCATCGCCGGCAGTGCGCACTTCCGGCTTGCCTTCGGCGTACCGCAATGGCGGCAGCCGATCCGCACCGGTACCGGCCGGCGTGATTTCGTAGAGCGCGGTGACTTCATGGCCCGCGCCGATGTCGCCGGCATCGACTTTGTCGTTGGCGAAGTCTTCGCGATTCAACAGGCGATTCTCGTACCCGATCAAGCGGTACTCGGCAACGACGGCGGGGTTGAACTCGATCTGTATCTTCACGTCGCGTGCGATGGTCATCAGCGTCGCCTGCATCTCCTCCACCAGCACCTTGCGGCCTTCCTGCAGTGTGTCGATGTAGGCGTGGTTGCCGTCGCCGACGTCGGCCAGCCGCTCGGCCAGCGCGTCGTTGTAGTTGCCTTGCCCGAATCCAAGTGTGGTTAGCGCGATACCGGACTGGCGCTGATCGGCGACCAGTGTTTCCAATGCGTCCTGACTGACCGTGCCGACATTGAAATCGCCATCGGTGGCCAGGATCACCCGATTGACGCCGTCCTTGATGAAGGTCTGCCGCGCCATGGCGTAGGCCAGTCGGATGCCGTCGCCACCATTGGTGCTACCGCCCGCTTGCAAACGCTCCAACGCGCCCAGGATGTCCTGGTGACGATCGCCCGGCGTAGGTGGTAGGACCAAGCCTGCGGAACCGGCGTAGACCACGATGGAAACGCGGTCCTGTTCGCGCAACTGCGGCACCAGCTGCGCCAGGGTGTGTTTCAGTAGCGGCAGCTTGTCCGGCGATTCCATGGAGCCGGAGGTGTCCAACAGAAAGACCAGGTTGGCTGGCGGCAGCGTGGCTTTCGGCACGTCGTAGCCTTTGATGCCAATCATCAATAACTGGCGTTTGCTGTTCCAAGGGGCTGGCGCCAACTCCGTGGTGACTCGGAATGGGCGGCTGCGGTCGGCAGGTGCGGGGTGCTGATAGCTGAAGTAGTTGATGAATTCTTCAGCCCGCACCGCATCCGCGGGCGGCCGGACGCCGTCGCGCAACATGCGGCGTACGTTGCTGTAACTGCCGGTGTCCACATCGACAGAAAAGGTCGATACCGGTTGCTCGCTGGTGCGATGGACCGGGTTGTCGTCGCGCTCGGCGTATTTTTCGGTGTTGGCGGGGTTGACCCAGGCAGGCGGGGCCATTGGCGGTGAGCCTGCATAACCCTGTGCACTGATCATCGCCTTCATGGCCGCCGGCGCAGGCGCCGGAGGCGGGGGCGGAGCGTGGAGAACGCGGTGCTGGGCGTTGGAAGCTTCGCGCTGCAAATACGTATCCACGGCCTGCGCTTCGCTTAGAACCGCCTGCTGGTCGGCAGCGGTCGTTGCGACTACTTCTTGCGGATACTCAGCGGAGGATGCGGCGGCTTCTTCGCTGGAAGGACTGGACTGGCAGCCGGCCAGGATGGCGACGGCCAGCAGGGTGAAGCAAAGGCGATGGTGATGCATGGCGGGACTCCTGTGGTGGACAAGAAGTCGAACGCGCCGGTTTGAGGAGTGGGGTTAAGGCTGCGGCAGAGCTTCCTTGTGGTAGGAGCGCCGTCCCGGCGCGAGCTTTTCGCTTCTATCGCGATCTGGCGGGAAGAGCTCGCGGCGGGACGCCGCTCCTACAAAGGCAACCGCTCTTGATTCTGTAGGAGCGCCGTCTCGGCGCGAGCTCTTTGCTGTTATGGCGATCTGATGGGAAGAGCTCGCGGCGGGATGCCGCTCCGCGCCCCGATAGCCGCTCAGTGAACACGATCGAGAGCGCGCCGCAGCGCGTCCGGATGGTGAGCAATAGACTTCAATCGCTCTTCGTTTTATCGCGATCTGATGGGAAGAGCTCGCGGCGGGACGCCGCTCCGCGCCCCGATAGCCGCTCAGTGAACACGATCGAGAGCGCCGCAGCGCGTCCGGATGGTGAGCAATTGGCTTCAATCGCTCTTCGTTTTATCGCGATCTGACGGGAAGAGCTCGCGGCGGGACGCCGCTCCGCGCCCCGGTAGCCGCTCAGTGAACACGATCAAGAGCGCGCCGCAGCGCGTCCGGATGGTGAGCAATTGGCTTCAATCGCTCGTCGTTTTATCGCGATCTGACGGGAAGAGCTCGCGGCGGGACGCCGCTCCTACAAGGCAGCCGCTCCTACAGAAGCAGCGGCTGTTCCTACAGGACCCGCAGCTTGATCTCGCCATCGCCCAGGCGCGCGCTTACGGCGTCGCCTGTGTCCACTTGGGCAATCGAGCGGACCAACGTGCCGTCTTCGCGCGTGACGATGGCATAGCCGCGGGCAACGGTCGCCAATGGACTGACCGCCTCCAGCGAGCGCGCCAGTCCACGCAATTTCAAGGCATCGCGCTGCAGTGTGCGGGCGACACAGGCCTGTGGACGGACACCCAATACGCGCAGGCGCTCGCGTAGCACCGCCAATCGGCGTTGTGGTTGATGCGAACGCAGTACCGCAGCGGCATGCCGTAGCGCGGCGTTACGGCGTTGCTGTTGATCGCGCCAGAGTGCGTTGAGGCGGCGCACCGCTTCCTGGTGACGTCGTTTAAGCATCGACAGTCGGGTTTGAGGATGTAGCGCATTCAACCGCAATGCGGCGCGGTCCGCGCGCTGCATCGCCTGCCGCAGGCGGTGCGTATGCAACATGCGCAGGCGGCGTTCCAACGCATTCAGGCGCGCCTGCAGATCGCGGTGATCCGGCACCAACAATTCCGCTGCCGCCGACGGCGTGGGCGCACGCAGGTCGGCGACGAAATCAGCAAGCGTGAAGTCGGTTTCGTGGCCAATCGCGGAAACCACGGGCATTGGCGTGGCAGCAATCGCGCGTACCAGCGGCTCCTGATTGAAGGCCCACAGATCTTCGAGCGAACCGCCACCGCGCGTGATCAACACGGCGTCGTAGCGGCCTGAGGCAGCCGCTCGCTTCAACATGGCGACGATCTGTGCCGGTGCGGATTCGCCTTGTACCTGCACCGGCAGCACGTCGACTTCAAGCAACGGAAAACGCCGCGACAGCACACTCAGGACATCACGTACCGCGGCGCCGGTGGGCGAAGTAATCACTGCCAATCGGTGAACATGTGCAGGCAGCGGACGCTTGCGTTCAGTGTCGAACAGCCCTTCGGCCGACAGCTTCGCCTTCAGTTCCTCAAAGGCGCGGCGCAATGCGCCTTCGCCGGATTCCTCCAGATGATCGATGACCAACTGGTAGTCGCCGCGCGCTTCGTACAGCGTCAGCCGGCCGCGCGCCATCACGCGCAGGCCCTCGCGCGGGACGAACTTCAGCCATTGGCTCTTGGGCTTGAACATGGCGCAGCGCACCTGCGCACGTGCGTCCTTCAGCGTGAAATACAAATGGCCGGAGCCGGGGCGGGTGACGTTGCCCAATTCGCCTTCTACCCAGATCAGGGGAAACGCGCTTTCCAGCAGATCGCGCGCCAGTGTGTTGAGCTGGCTGGGAGTGAGGACATCGCGGGCGGGATCGGTCATGGCGATACCGTAGCGCAGCCAAGGGATTTCATAAAGCAAAGAACGTAGGGCGGGCCCCGGCCCGCCATTGCCATCTGGACGTTGACGCAAAGAACACATCAAGCGTTCTCATCGCGCCGCGAAATGATTTCGTTTATTGCCATCGTTGCTGAGACATGGCAATGGTGGGCCCGGGCCCACCCTACGTTATTCGTCTATTTGTCGACGTTCCGGTCCGGGGCGCTTCAGCAGTTTGCGCTGCAATGAACGGCGGTGCATGCCCAATAGGCGTGCGGCGGCGGAAATGTTGCCATCGGTTTCCGCCAGCGCCTGTTGAATGTGCTCCCATTCCAAGCGATACAGCGGCGTCATCGTTTCTTCTGGTTCGGCCGACTCAGGCTTTTGTTCCACGCCCAGCGCACCGAGGATGGTTGATAGCGAAGCGGGTTTGGGCAAGTAGTCGTCGGCGCCGCGCTTGATCGATTCCACCGCGGTGGCGACGCTGGCATAGCCAGTGACCAACAGGATGCGCATGTCCGCACGTATTTCGCGCAAAGGTTGGATGAGGCTCAAGCCGGAATCTTCGCCCAGCTTCAAGTCCACTAGAGCGAAATCAGGAAGCGAAGCACGCGCCAGGAGCAGTGCGTTGTGCGCATTCGAAGCGATCTCCGTTTCGATGCCGCGGCGCGCCAGGCTGCGCTGCAGCGTGCGCGCATACAGTTCGTCATCGTCGATCAGCAGGCCTTTCATCGTGCCTCCCCGGGAAGCGTGGGCAATGGCAGGCGGAACTGGACGCGTACTCCGCGCGGCTTGAGCGTCTGCATGGTCAGTGAGCCACCCAAGCGCTCCACCGTGGCGTGCGACAACGCCAGTCCCACGCCCATGCCATCGGGCTTGCTGCTGCGGAACAACGTGTCGGAATGGAACGGCAGCGAACCATGGAAACCATTGCCGTAGTCGCGGATTTCGCCCATCAGTTGCTCACCTTCGCAGCGCAGTGTCAGATCCACGCGCGAAGAACCCGCCTGCTGGCTGGCGTCGGCGGCATTGTTGAGCAGGGCTTGCAGCAGATGGCCCACCGATGGGTCGACCAGAAGACCAGGCGGCAGCTCGCCTTCGCGGTGTAGTTCGATGGCGGGGCGGACCAGCTTCCAGCGTTGGATTACCTGGTCCAGGTCGACCGCGGTGTCCGTGTCCAAGTCGGCGGAATCGGCCAAGGCGCGTACCCGGTCGCGACAGAGATCGATCAGCTGCCGCAATGTCGCGGCGTCCTCGCGCACTTCGACGGAAGGCGACTGTTCGCGGATGTCTTCCGCTAGCAGCGTCATGGTGGCCAACGGCGTATTCAGTTCGTGGGCGACTGCCGCCGCGTGGGTGGCCAAGGCTACGATGCCTTCGTTGCGGGCGAACCGTTCGCGCAGCGCCGCCAGTTCGCGTTCGCGCTGGCGCAGCGCGGTGACCATCCGGGTGGAGAAAAACAGGACAACGCCTGCCGAAAGTACGAAGTTCACCGCCATACCCACGGTATGCAGGTCGATGCCGCTGTCACGCAGGTGCGGCAATGGCCGCCCGAACACCGCCATCAACGCATACGCCAGTAGACAAGCCGCGGCGGTACCCAATACCCAGCGCAGCGGCAGTGCCAAGGCAGCCACCACGATCAGCAGCAGGAACATCGAACTGAACGGATTGCCGGCACCGCCGCTCCAGCCCACCAGCCAGGCCAATACCGCCACGTCCACCAGGATGTGGCAGAACGCTTCGCGGGGCGATTCTTCCGGACGCCGTCGACTGCGCCAGGTGGCGTACAGGTTGAACGCCGCCAAAAGGCCAATACCCGACCATAGCGGCCATTGCGGCAAAGCGAGCCGCATGGGGCCCAGCGCTACCAGGACCGCCGCCGCCTGGCCCACGATGGCGACCCAGCGCAGATTGCACAGCGTGCGCAGGAAAGAGGGCGATGAATCGATCAGGGACATGGGTACATGCTAGAGCATGGGACGGGGGCTGGAGGCCGGAGGTCAGGGATCAGAGGCCAGAGGCCAGAGGCAGGGGGCAAGGAAGCAGTTCTTGCCTGTTGTTGTTATCGCAGTCGCAAGCCGATGGGCTAGGTCAATGAACTTTCTCGGTTGAATCCATGCGCACTGTGTGTCGCCGACCCCATCCCTGGCCTCTGACCTCCGATCCCTGATCCCTTGCCCCTGATCCCTGATCCCTGATCCCTGATCCCCATCCCGGTCTAAAATAGCGCCATGCACGACGCCGTCACTCGCCCCACGCCTCCCGCCAACGCCACCGCCTGGCCCCGCCGCATCACCCAGACCGTCAAGATTGGCGGTGTGCTGCTGGGCGGGGGACATCCGGTGGTGGTGCAATCCATGACCAACACCGACACCGCCGACATCGCCGGCAGCGTGAAGCAGGTGGCCGAACTCTGGCGCGCTGGTTCGGAAATGGTCCGCCTGACGGTCAACAATCCCGAATCCGCCGCCGCTATTCCGCGCATTGCCGACAAGCTGCGGATGATGGGGATTGATGTACCGCTGATCGGCGACTTCCACTACAACGGCCACCAGTTGCTGACCAACGAACCGGCCTGCGCGGAAGCCCTGGCCAAGTACCGCATCAATCCGGGCAACGTCGGATTCGGCAAGAAGCGGGATACCCAGTTCGCGCAATTGATCGAATTCGCCATCCGCTACGGCAAGCCGGTTCGCATTGGCGCCAACTGGGGTTCGCTGGATCAATCGCTGGCCGCGCAGCTGATGGACGAAAACGCGCAGCGGTCCGATCCCTGGGACGCCGGCCACGTATTGCGTGAAGCGTTGATCCGATCCGCGCTGGATTCGGCCGAACGCGCAGTGGAGATCGGCTTGCCACGCGATCGCATCGTGCTTTCGGCGAAGGTAAGCGGCGTGCAAGAACTAATCGCCGTCTATCGCGACATGGCCCAGCGTTCGGATTTCGCGCTGCACCTGGGGCTGACCGAAGCGGGCATCGGCAGCAAAGGTATTGTGGCGTCGGCGGCCGCGTTGTCGGTGCTGCTGCAGGAAGGTATTGGCGACACGATCCGTATTTCGCTCACGCCCGAGCCTGGTCAATCGCGCACGGCGGAGGTGATCGTCGCGCAGGAGTTGCTCCAGACCACCGGCCAGCGCGCTTTCACGCCAATGGTCACCGCGTGCCCGGGTTGCGGGCGCACTACTTCGGAGTTCTTCCAGGAGCTGGCCAAGGTGGTGCAAAACCACGTGCGCGGCAAGATGCCGGAATGGAAGATCAGCCACCCAGGTGCGGAAAACATGACCCTGGCGGTGATGGGCTGCGTGGTCAACGGACCCGGCGAATCGCGTCACGCCAACATTGGTATCTCATTGCCCGGCACCGGCGAAGCACCGTCCGCGCCGGTATTCGTCGATGGCGAAAAGACGGTGACGCTGCGTGGCGAGAACATCGCCCAGGAATTCGTCGCACTGATCGACAATTATGTCGAAACCAAATATGCGCGAAGCGTTGGCTGAGAACCTGTTCCAGGTTCTATTGAATCTCCTGGTGCCCTCGACATGCGACGAACCGTGAGCAGGTCCGAGATCGCCACGCAAGGCGCGCGTATCGTCGCCGACATTTTGCGCCAGCATGCCGGGCGCTTGATCTGGCTTTTCGTCGGCTTGCTGTTGCCGCTGTGGGGCTTCGTTGAGCTGGCCGACGAAGTGCATGAACAGGAAGCGTTCTTCTACGACGAGTTGCTTCTGCTCAGAGCGCACACGTCGGCCACACCCGGCCTGGACCAATGGTTCATCGGTGTTTCCGCCGCGGGTTACCGGTACGGCGTGATTCCGATCGATATCCTGCTGGTGCTGGCGCTGCTCTGGGCACGGCGTTGGCGGGAAGCGTCGTTCGCGGCGGCATCGTTCGTCGGTTCGGCATTGCTCAACCTGGCGACCAAGCAGTTCTTTCGGCGTGATCGCCCAACACTGTGGGAATCGCTGGCGCCGGAAGCCACTTTCAGCTTTCCTAGCGGCCATGCCATGGGATCGATGACGCTGGCGATGACGGCGATCCTGTTGAGCTGGCACACGCGCTGGCGCTGGCCGGTGCTGGTAGTGGCGCTGGCGTTCGTGTTGCAGGTTGGCGCATCGCGCATCTATCTGGGCGTGCATTATCCGTCCGACATTTTGGGCGGATGGTTCGCCGGTATGGCCTGGGTGGTCGGTGTCTACTTCGTGATGTTCAGGTGGGGTGCGCGGCCTTGGAAACGATCGGGCATTGCTGATAACGCCGTCTAGGGCAATCGTCAATCAAGACTGGCCAACGCCGCCGCCCGCGCGTGCAGCGCCGTTGTATCGAACAACGGAACATCGGCGTCTTCCGGACCGATCAATAACATGATCTCGGTGCAGCCGAGAATCACCGCCTCCGCACCGCGCGCCTGCAGCCCCGCGATGATGCGGCGGTAGCTGTCTCGGGAACTGTCGAGTACCCGGCCCTGGCAGAGTTCTTCGTAAATCACCCGATGGATCTCGTCGCGTTCGTCCGGTGCGGGCACCTCCACTTCGATGCCGTGGCGCTGCAACCGCTCGCGGTAGAAATCCTGCTCCATGGTGAAGCGGGTGCCTAGCAGGCCCACGCGGCGCATGCCGGCCTGGGTGATCGCGTCGGCCGTGGCGTCGGCAATGTGCAGGAAGGGGATCGGTACAGCGGTTTCGACGGCGGCGGCGACTTTGTGCATGGTGTTGGTGCACAGGATGAGGAAGTCGGCGCCGGCCGCGTGCAGCGCCCGTGCTGCGTGCGCCATCGCCTCGCCGGCGCGCTCCCAATCGCCGCTGTGCTGCAGCCGTTCTATTTCCTGGAAATCCACGCTGTACAGCACCAGCCTGGCCGAATGCAGCCCGCCCAGACGTTCCCGGACGGTTTCATTGACCAGCCGGTAATAGGGCAGGGTGGATTCCCAGCTCATGCCGCCGATCATGCCGATGGTTTTCATGGGGGTTCTTGATTTCCGAGTACTCCGAGCAGATTGGACGGCGCTCCGTCCCGTGTCCAGTGCACACCATAGGCCGGATACGTAAACGCATCGTTGCAGTGCTCGCGCTTGCCGTGGAGCTGGCGCGGTCACACCATAGCCATGTGGGCGCCCATGCCGGACACCCGGCGAACAGGTACAGACATGCAAGAGCTGGTCGAACGTTATGGCGTACTGCTGGTGTTCGCCAATGTCCTGGCGCTTTCGCTGGGACTGCCGGTGCCGGCGATGCCGACCTTGATCCTGGTGGGCGCGAGCGTGGCGTTGGCTGCCGAACCCATGTGGCTGCCGTTGCTGGGCGTACTGGCGGTGTCGGTGCTGGCCAGCCTGATAGGCGACAGCGTCTGGTACCTGGCCGGCCGGCGCTATGGCAACCGCACCATGCAGTCACTGTGCCGGCTGTCGTTGTCGCGCGACAGTTGCATGAAGCAGACCGAGCGCTTTTACGGCCGCTACGGCGTGCGCGTGCTGTCGGTGGCCAAGTTCGTGCCCGGCTTGTCGATGGTGTCGGTGCCGCTGGCGGGCGCCATGCAGGCACGGACATCTGCGTTCCTGCGCTATGACGGCCTGGGCGCCGCGCTCTGGGCCAGCGTGGGATTGGCGCTGGGGGCGGTGTTCGCCAATCAGGTGGAAAGCGTGCTGGAGACACTGAGCCAACTGGGTACCGGCGCCGGTGTCCTGATCGGCCTGGTACTGGCCGCGTATATCGCGGTGCGGTGGCGCCGGCGGCGCGTGTTGCTCAAGGCATTGGAATCCGCCCGCATCGAGCCGGATGACTTGCATGCGCTGATGCGATCGGAATCCACCCCGATTGTGTTCGACATTCGTGCCCCTGGTTTTCGAGATATGGATCCGTTCGTCATTCCTGGCGCGGTATTCGCCGACGAGCGCAAGCTGGATGAGATCGTGTCGGCGTACCCGCGCGAACGGAAGATCGTCATCTATTGCGCTTGTCCGGACGAAGTCTCCGCCGCATGGATGGCCGCTCAGCTGCGCAAACACCAGTTCGTCGACGTCATGCCGTTGCGGGGTGGTATCGACGCCTGGCGTGAGCGCGGCTTCGAAGTGCATGCGATACGGCAGGATGTGAGCGGCTCGATGGAAGGCCCGCTCGCCGGACCAGCCTAAAAAGCCAGTTTGCGATCCCTCGCGAAGCAAGGTGGGTACTGATCGGCGCCTCGGTAGAGCCGAGCTTGCTCGGCTGCTCTTCGCACCGAAATCCAAGAGCAGCGGAGCAAGCTCCGCTCTACGAGAGGCGCCTTCACGGTTACTGCTATCCTGCCGTGACGGCCTTGTTCGGCCTGGCAGGCAGGAGCTGAAACGGCTTCAGCGTTCGACGCATACCCGGTTGCGCCCTTCGCTCTTGGCCCGGTAGAGCGCCGCATCGGCGGCGGCCATCATGCGGCTGCAGGTGTCGCGCTCTGGCGTCATCGGCGCGATGCCGATGCTGACGGTGATTTGTTGTGCCTCGCCGCCTGGCTTGAAGACAGTCTCCGCTACGGCTTCGCGCAGACGTTCGGCGAAGTGGAACGCGGCGTCCGCATCGCACTCCGGCAGCAACACCGCGAATTCCTCGCCGCCGATACGCGCGGCGGCATCGTCGTTGCGCACGTGCCGGTGCAGCAGGCCGGCGATCTGGCGCAGCACGTTGTCGCCGGAAATGTGGCCGTAGCGGTCATTGACCGGCTTGAACAGATCCACATCGATGATGCACATCGTCAGCGGACGCTGGTGACGCATTGCGCGGGCGATTTCCTTCTCCGCCACTTCGATGAAATGGCGACGGTTGTATAGATCCGTCAGCGCGTCGTGCGTGGCGAGTTGGTAGATCTCTTCGTGATAGCGGGCTTCCACGCTGGAGTGGCTGATGAACTTGAGGATGCTTTCACCCAGCGTCAGATGGTCGCCGTCGTTCAACGCCGCTTCGTGGACGGGTTTTTCGTTGAGCTTGGTGGTATTGGTGGCGCCCAGGTCGCGCACCCAATATTGGTCGCCGTCGCGCCATATCTGGCAGTGCTGGCGGGAAACGCTCTTGTGCGGAATGTGCAGGTCCGCTTCCTGCGATCGGCCCACCACCACGGGCTTGTCCTCGACATCGACACGGCGGCCCAATCCCTCGCCATGGATCACCACCACGCAAGCCGAACGAGACGAATCCTCATTAGGACCGCCGCTGAGTACCGTACGTTGAGTGGTGTGAGGATCTTTATTGGCTGGAGACATGCGCCGGTGATCGTGGGCCCCTAGGGCCTGTTAATGCTATTGGGATAGGTCACGTTGCTTCCCCGCTTTGCCAGGGGCTTGTGCGTGGCGTAGCGGCAGGCTGGCCGCCTGTTCAAGCCACGCGCAAGTTCCTGGCAAAGCGGGGAAGCAACCCGAAGGGCCGCAACCCAGTGCGCACGGGCCAGCGTCATCACTCGGGCATGTATCGGCATACATTTCCTCATTCTTCCTTGCCCCGCACGCACTGGATTGCGGCGTGGCCTATCCCAATAGTGTTAACAGGCCCTAGATGCGGAGTGTAGCTGGAATACCCTGCAACCGCAGGCGCATCCGGTAACATGACGGGCAGTCCACAGGGGGAGTGGCAGATGACGACGCAGCACCCGCACGATGATCTGGGCCCAACCGAAAGCCTCGCCACCCGCACGTCGGATGCCGGTACGGTTCAAGTCGATGCCTTGGCGCCCGGCGCCCGGCTTGGGCGTTACCGAATCGAATCGATCCTGGGCCGCGGCGGCATGGGTGATGTCTACCGCGCCGAGCAGTTGGAACCGGTACGGCGAACGGTCGCCTTGAAGCTGCTGCGTGCGCAACGGCTGGACGCGCGGCATCTGGCTTATTTCGAGATCGAACGGCAACTGCTGGCGCAGATGCGACATCCGTCCATCGCCCAGATCTACGATGCCGGCGCGACCGCCGAAGGCTTTCCCTATTTTGCGATGGAGTACATCGAGGGCAGCCCGGTCACACGTTTCTGCGAAGACCGCGCATTGACGCTCCGTCAGCGTATCGAGCTGTTCATCCGTATCTGTGAAGGCGTGCAACATGCCCACCACAAAGGTGTGGTCCACCGCGATCTGAAGCCAGGCAACATCCTGGTGGATGAAATCGACGGGCGCCCGTCGCCGAAGATCATCGACTTCGGCATCGCCACGGTTGCTTCGCGCGCCATCGGAGCTGCCAGCCAGGAGCGCGCCGGAACACCCGAGTACATGAGTCCGGAGCAAGCGGACGGAGACACCACGGCGATCGATACGCGCAGTGATATCTATTCGCTGGGCGTCGTGCTGTACGAACTACTGACCGGAAGTCGCCCCACCGCGGCGGGTGAAACCTTGCTGTCCACCTCCACTACCTTGCGTGCGCCTTCCGAAAAGCTGGGAACGTTGCCGCATGCCGACGCAGAGAAGCTCGCGCGAAAGCACGGACTCAGCCTGGGCGGGATGCGGCGTGCACTGCGCGGTGAGCTGGATTGGGTCGTGCTGAAGGCGATGCGCCACGACCGCGCAGAGCGTTACGCCGCCGTCGCGGAGTTGGCCGAAGATCTGCGCCGCTTTCTCGAAGGTCGGTCGCTGTCGGCAGTACCCGCCAGTCGCCGCTACGTGTGGAGCAAGTTCGTGCGTCGGCACCGTGTGGCCTTCGTCGCCGCAAGTCTGGTGCTGTTCGCGCTGCTGAGTGGCCTGACACTGTCGGTCTACGGTTTGATGCAGGCGCGTACGCAACGGGCGGTAGCGGAAAAGCGCAGCGCGGAGTTGGAAAAAGTAGTCGCCTTCCAACAATCGATGCTGGAAGGCATCGAGATCGAAGCGATGGGTATCGGTATGGCCGACGGACTGCGCAAGCAGATCGCCAGCGTCGACCCAGGTGCCAGTGAGGCCTTCGATATGACGCTGGCACGCGCCAGTACCGCCGATCTGGCACGCGAGTTGATCGATCTCCATCTGCTCGCCAGTGCGGAAGCCGCCATCGGCCGCGACTTCGCCAATGAGCCTGAGCTAGCCAGCCAACTGCGCGAATCGGTGGCGCGCGTGCAGGCGGCATTGGGTGTCAATGACAAGGCCGTGGAAAACTTCCGGCAAGTCGCCGAGTACCGTAGCCGCACCTTGGGCGAAGGCGATGCCGCCACACTGATGGCTCGCCAGGAGCAGGCCAGTTCGCTGCTGACTGCGGCGCGGATCGATCAGGCGATCAAAGTGCTGGAGCAGTCCTTGCCCCGCGCCTATGCGTTGCCAGTCAACGACCGCACACGGGTCAAGTTGGAGCTGGCACAGGCACGCGCGATAGCGGCCAAGGGGGACCGCGAGCGCGCCAAGGACATGTTGCAGGCGCTGTACGACCGTTTGGTTGCGACGGTCGGCGAACGCGATCCGGCTGCCATGGATGCGTTGAATGATCTCTCCGATCAACAGCGCGCCGTCGGTGAATTGAAGCAGGCGCGCGAGAACATGGAGAAACTGGTGCCGTTGCGCACGGCGGTGCTCGGGCCGGATCACGAGGACACGTTGAGCGCCACCACCAACTTGGCCATCGTCCGCATGATCACGGGTGAAAAAGAAGGCGCCGTGCAACTGCAGCGTCAGCTGGTCGCCATACAGATGCGCCGGCTGGGTGCCGAACATCCGATAACCCTGCACGCACGTGGCACGCTGGCCAACATGCTGACGGATTCCGGACAAGCCGAAGAGGCGCTGCCGATGATGAAGTCCGTGCTGGAAGCGCGTGTGCGTGTGCTGGGCGGCGAACACCCGCAAACCATTCGCGCGCGTCTGAATTTGGCAACGGCCTTCGCGCGCCTGGACGACTATGCGTCGGCATTGCCGCTGGAGGAGCAGGTGATCGAAATGCGCACGCGGCTGTTCGGTCGCTCGCACCCGGATACTGTTTCCATTCTGGTCAATCACGCCGGTACCTTGTTCCGCGACGGGCAGGCGGGAGCGGCACTGGAATTATTGGAAGAGGCCCTGCCGCTGGCCAAACAGGTATTGGACGTCAAACACCCGCAAACGCAGGCCGCCATGCTGATCCGCGGCGACGCGTCCCTGCAGGTGGGAGACAGCGCCACTGCCATAGCGTCGCTTCAGGAGTTGTTCGAAGTGCGGCGCCGCCTGCTGGGCGAGGACCATACCGAAACCGTGGCGGGGGCCTGGAATCTGGTGGAAGCCTATGAACAACTAGGGCGAAAAACCGAGGCAGCCGAACTGCGCGACCGCTATATGGCGCCGCTGATCGCGGCGGACCCGGCCCAACTCAGCGAGCCGCAGCGCGCGATGGCTGATGCGATCCGTGCCGATCGGCGCCCCGGAAAGGTGGCGATGCGCTAGGTCGGCCCCTCGCGGCCGAGATCCATGGCACGCCCGTTGTTCCCGTGCGACGGGGTATAGCCCCGACCTATGAGGGTCGCCGACGATTGGATGCCGATGTAGAGCGGAGCTTGCTCCGCTGCCCTGGGCGGTGTGCCAAAAAGCAGCGGAGCAAGCTCCGCTCTACGTAAGGCAACGCTTCGGTAGGTCGGCCCATGCGGCGACGCCATGACACGCCCCGGTTCCCGTCCGTCGGGGTGTAACCCCGACCTACGATGCTCATTCGCCCGGCGTGGCCGCCGAACTCGGCAACTCGTTTGCCCGATATACTCCACGAAGCCAACCATAAGGAGTGAGGGCGCGATGCGAACGATTATCTTGGCCGCTATGCTGGTTCTTCTCGCCAAACCTGCACTGGCGGACTCCATTCGATTCGGAGACAGGTTGTTGACCGACGGCGACAGTGCCGCCAAGGTCAAGCAGGTCGCCGGCGAACCGGATGCCGTTGAGCAGATCGAAAACGAGTATGGCGCCACGCGTGGACAGCGCTGGCAGTACTACCGCGATGGTAAGACGATCACTTTCACGATCGTCAACGGCAAGGTCACTACGATCAGCGAAACCCGTTAGACGTTGAGTGCCACTAACGAAAGATTTCGGCCCGGCGTCGACGATGTAGAGCGGAGCTTGCTCCGCTGCTCTTGGCGATGCGTCAAAAAGCAGCGGAGCGAGCTCCGCTCTACGCAAGGCAACGCATCCATAGGTCGGCCCCATGCGGCCGACGCTCATGACACACCCGCGTTCCCTTGCGTCGTGGGTGTAATCCCGGCCAACAACGCTTATTCGCCTGGCTTCGCGGCGGAAGTCGGCGACTCGCTCGCGGCTCGCTTCGCGAGTACCGCTTCGCGATGGGCGATGTAGGCATTGGCGCCGAAGATGATCGCCGCACCCAGCAAGGTCCAGCGATCCAGGCTTTCGTCGAACAACCACCAGCCGAATACCGCCACGATAGGCAACTGCATGAAGCTGATCGGGGTCAGCGCCGAGACTTCGCCCAACTTCAACGCGCGCGTCCACAGCATGTGGCCGCCGGTGCCCATGATGCCCGCGGCGATTACCCACAGCCAGGTGATGCCTTGCGGCCATTGCCACACCGCCAGCGCGGGCAGCAGCGACATCGGTACCCACAAAAGTGTGGTGTAGATGACGATGCGATCCGCCGGTTCGGTTTGCGACAGCTGTTTGATCTGGATGGCGACGATGCTGCTGAGCACGGCCGCCAGCACCGCCACCACAGCCCCGATGCTGAATTCCGTACTGCCTGGGCGCACGATGATCAACACCCCCAGGAAACCCAGCCCCACCGCCGTCCACCGCCGCGCACGAACCTGCTCGTTCAATAGCGCAGCCGCGGCCAACGTAACGAACAGCGGAGTGGAGTAGGACAGCGACACCGCTTGCGCCAGCGGCAAATGGCCGATAGCCCAGAAGCCAGCCAGCATCGAACAAATGCCGATCACGCAGCGGAACACATAGCGCGGAAACTGTGTGGTCTTCAGCAGTCCCGGCCCGTGCCGGATCAGCAGCGGCAGCGCGGCGATCAGGCCGAAAAAATTGCGGAAGAACGCGATCTCGAACGTGTGGAGCGTTTCCGATGCCAGCCGGATTGCCACCACCATCAAGCCGAAGAACATCGTGCTGCCGAGCATCAACGACGCTGCACGAAGATGGTGGGGAATGGTGGGCATCAAACGCTCATCTCTACCAACGTGCCCCGATCACTTTCGGCTCCGGCTCTATCGCGATACCAAAACGCGCCCGCACCGATTCGGCGATGCGACGCGCCAGCGAGAGTAGCTGCACGCCTGTCGCGCTGCCGTGATTGACCAGCACCAGCGCGTGTTGCGCCGACACGCCGGCGTCGCCTTCGCGGAAACCTTTCCAGCCGCAGGCCTCGATCATCCAGGCAGCGGAAAGCTTGCGGTTATCGACGGCATCGCCGCGGAACATCGGCAGGCCCGCATGCTGCTGCAGCAGATCTTCAGCCAGAGCAGTCGGGACGATGGGATTCTTGAAGAAGCTGCCGGCGTTACCGACCACGGCGGGGTCGGGCAGCTTGCGCTGCCGAATACGGATTACCGCCTGGGCTACGCTGCGTGCGTCGGGCGTGGCCACGTCCATCACTGACAGCTCTTCGCGAATACCCGCGTAGTCCAAGCGCAACGCCGGGACGCGCGGCAGCGACAACTCCAGCGCCGTCACCACATAGCGGTCCGGCTCGCGCTTGAACAAACTGTCGCGGTAAGCGAACGCACATGCTGCGCGGTCCAGCCGACGCAGCTCACCGCTGGTTCGGTCGAACGCTTCCACGGCATGCACGTATTCGCCTACTTCGCAGCCATAGGCGCCAATATTCTGGATGGGTGCCGCACCGGCCGTGCCAGGAATCAATGCCAGATTCTCCAGCCCGGACAGTCCTTGCTGCAGCGTCCACAGCACCAGCGCATGCCACTGGGCGCCGGCGTCCGCGCGCACTACCGCGTGATCATCGTGCTCGTGCAGCACGATCACGCGGCGGCAGTCGAACGACACCACGGCGCCTTCCGGATTTCCAGCAAACAGCAGATTGCTACCAGCGCCGAGAATCAGGACAGGCGCGTCCTGCAGCTGGGGAAGGGCGAGTACTTCCGGCAACGCCGCGGTGTCGGCGATCTCGACCAGGCAAGGCGCCCGCGCGGCAATACCGAATGTGTTGCGGTCGTCCAGTGGGGCATCTTCTCTCAGAAGATACGCATCGCTCAGTTGGGAAGCGTTGCTCATTCCGGCGCAACCGCGCCGCGACTGGGCGCTTCACGGCGGCGGCGGATCGCCTCCACGCACTCGCCCACCAGTTCCGGTCCGCGATAGATCAAACCGGTGTAGCACTGCACCAGCGAGGCGCCTGCGGACATCTTCGCCACTGCATCGGCACCCGAAAGAATGCCGCCGACGCCGATCAGCGGGATGTTGTCTGGCAGGCGGGCACGCAGACGGCGCAGCACCGTGGTCGACTGGCCCAGCAACGGTGCACCGGACAGGCCTCCGGTTTCGTGAGCCAGCGGATGATGCTGCACATTGATGCGGGACACTGTTGTGTTGGTGGCAATCACGCCATCCACCGACAGGTCAGCCAATACGCGTGCCACGGCATCGATGTCGTCGTCGGATAAATCGGGCGCTACCTTCACCAGCATCGGCACGCGCTTGCCGTGCTGCGACCCGAGTTCTTCCTGCGCATCGCGCAGCGTGCCGATCAGGTGGCGCAGGGCTTGCTCTTCCTGCAGCTCGCGCAACCCGGCGGTGTTGGGCGAGGAAATATTAATGGTGATGTAGTCGGCCAGCGGATAGATGCGTTCCAGGCAGTACAGATAATCAGAAGCGGCTCGCTCGTTGGAGGTGTCCTTGTTCTTGCCGATGTTGATGCCCAGCAATCCGCCCTTGCGTCGCGCGCGCTCCACATTGCGCACCAGCACCTCGACGCCTTCGTTATTGAAGCCGAGACGATTGATGATGGCGCGGCGCTGGGGTAGGCGAAACATGCGTGGCTTGGGATTGCCCGACTGCGGTCGCGGCGTGACCGTGCCCACCTCGACAAAGCCAAAGCCAAGCGCGAACAAGGCATCGATGTGCGCGCCATTTTTGTCCAGCCCGGCGGCCAGGCCGACCGGATTCGGGAAGGTCAGGCCCAACAACTTGGTAGGCATCGGCGCGATGGAACGGGCCAGCAATCCGGTGGTGCCGGTGCGGTAAGCCAGTTCCAGCGCATTGAGACCCAGTCCGTGGGCGCGTTCCGCGTCCAGACCGAACAGGAAGGGGCGAGCCAACGAATACATCAGTTCTCCTGGGGCGCGACGCGGCCCGTTCGCAATGCGTACGCCCATTCCGGGCTGCCGTGTTTCATCGCCAGCCGGGCGGCGGCTTCATGGTCGTAGTCGACCGCGATCAGTTCGGCATTCCAACGTCCGCCGGCATCGTCCAGCACGGCGTAGCGTGCCTTCGGACTGTTGTTTTCGATGTTGTGCGGCAAAGGGTGCTCGGCGTGATACGCCGGCAAGCCGACGCTGCCCGGGTTGACGATCAGCCGACCATCCGCCAGATGCATCGCACGTGGCACGTGCGTATGTCCGCACAGGATGACGGGATAGGCCGCATCACTGGCTTTCTCCCGCGCCTCATCATGTGTCGCCGGTCGGACGCCGTCGGCGTCAACGTGCTCCAGGAAATACTCCAGATCGTTCGCCGGTGTGCCATGACAAAGCAAGACGCCGTCATTCAACACCAGGCTGGCCGGAAGTTGTGCCAGCCACTGGCGCTGATCCTGCCGCAGGTGTGCATGCGCATAAGCGTCGGACGCGCTCATCGTTGCCAGCGGCATTTCCAGCAGTTGCCGCTCGTGGTTGCCGCGAATGGTGGGCAGTGCCAGGGGCATCAACAGATCGGCGGTTTCCGACGGCTGCAGCGGCCCGGACAGGATGTCGCCCAGGTTCACCACGCTATCGCAATCCCGTGTGCCGATGTCGGCGAGAACCGCCGACAACGCACCGAGGTTGCCATGGATGTCGGAGATGACGGCGATGCGCATCCGTGGGTGTCAGGGCTGAAAGATCAGAGATCGAACTTGATGCCTTGCGCCAGCGGCAGCGAATCCGAGTAGTTGATCGTATTGGTCTGCCGGCGCATGTAGACCTTCCACGCATCCGATCCGGATTCGCGACCGCCGCCGGTTTCCTTTTCGCCACCAAACGCGCCGCCGATCTCGGCACCGCTGGTGCCGATGTTGACGTTGGCGATGCCACAGTCCGAACCCGCCGCGGAAAGGAACTGCTCGGCCGCCCTGAGATTCTGAGTGAAGATGGACGAAGACAGGCCTTGCGGGACCGCGTTCTGCATATCGATGGCCTCGTCCAGCGTCTTGTACTTCATCACGTACAAGATGGGTGCGAAGGTTTCGTGCTGCACCACTTCATCGGAATTCTTCAGGCCGGTAATGATCGTTGGCAACACGAAGTTGCCGGGACGGTCGATGGCGCTACCGCCGGTTTCGACCTTGCCACCGCTGGCCTTGGCTTTTTCGATCGAAGCCAGGAACTGTTGCACGGCGCCCTGGCTGTTCAACGGGCCCATCAGGTTGGCCGGATCGGTGGGGTCGCCGATCTTGCCTTCCACCTGCTTGTACGCCTTGATCAGCGTGGACAGCACGGTGTCGTAGATGGATTCGTGCACGATCAGCCGGCGCGTAGTAGTGCAGCGCTGGCCGGCGGTGCCGACTGCGCCGAACACGATGCCAGGAATCGCCAGCTTCAGATCGGCGCTTTCGTCCAGGATGATGGCGTTGTTGCCGCCCAATTCCAGCAGGCTGCGGCCCATGCGACGCGCAACGCGTTCGCCGACGGTGCGGCCGACCTGGGTGGAGCCGGTGAAGCTGATCAGCGGAATGCGCTTGTCATCGACGAACTGCTGCGCCAACTCCACGCCGGCATCGTTGATCAGGAAGAAGATGTCCGGAAAGCCACCGGCCTTCAGTGCGTCGTTGCAGACTTTCATTGATGCAATGGCAGTCAGCGGCGTCTTGTTGGATGGCTTCCACAGGCAGATATCGCCGCAGATACCGGCCAGGAACGAATTCCACGCCCACACCGCCACCGGGAAATTGAACGCGCTGATGATGCCAACCAGGCCCAGCGGGTGGTACTGCTCGTACATGCGGTGGCCGGGCCGCTCGGAATGCATGGTGTAGCCGTAGAGCATGCGGCTCTGGCCCACCGCGAAATCCGCGATGTCGATCATCTCCTGCACTTCGCCGTCGCCTTCGGGCTTGCTCTTGCCCATTTCCAACGCGACCAGCGAACCCAGCGCGTCCTTGTGCTTGCGCAGCGCGTCGCCGCACAGCCGAATGGCTTCGCCGCGGCGCGGGGCCGGCGTGGTACGCCAGACCTTGAAGGCTTCCTGCGCACGCGCAACGACGGTCTCGTAGTCCGCCTGGCTGGTCGCGTATACCTCGGCGATCACTTCGTTGGTGGTCGGGTTGATCGACTGCAGCAGGCCGGCATCGGTGGTGGCGGACCATTCGCCGCTGCCGAGGTAGGTGCCGGAATTGCGCTGATCAAGGCCGAGGGCCTTGAGAATGTCTGCGGGCATGTAGAGCTCCAGGGAATCGGGTTCAGCGCGGAAGTCCCTGGTGAGGGGACGCGGGCGCGCGCCAGAGGAACCGGAATTTTAGCAGAGCCGCTGGCAGGAGCTGGGAATGGGGAATGGGAAGGCTCTTGCTTTGCCTCCCCCTTGACCCGCCATTCGGCGGTTGAAAAGCATTTGAGGGGGATTTGCTTTTGCCCTAAATCTTCAACTTTCAGGCAAATCAGCTAAGCATCTGCGGCAGGAAGAGGCGGAACGGGCATGCCCTGCAGCCAACCTGCCGCCTCCATCTGGTCCAGCAGCATTATCGCTTGGGTCCGGGCGGTGGGTTCATGCAGCGGCAGCACCACCACGTCGTCCCTACGAGCCCAGGCCAGCGCCTGGCGAGCGGCTTCGGCTTCGTCCAGGCAGGTAACGATGGCCGATTCAGGCATGCCAAGCGAAATCAGGGAGCTACGCATCAGCGCGGCGATTTCGCCCGGGGCGCGTCCGCGCATGTAGCCTTCGCCAATGTCTTTCAGCACCACATGGCTAGGATGGAACTCCATGGCCGTGGCGACCAGTTCGCGAATGTCGTTGTCTTCGCGATTGCCCGCCTGCCCCAGCAGCAGGGCGAAGCGCTGCGTTGTGCCGCGATCCAATAGCGCGACTTCCAGCAAGCCGCGCAAGCCATCGGGGTTATGCGCGTAGTCGACATACACCTGCATATCGCCGAAACACCAACGTTGCAGTCGCCCCGGGTTGTCGTCGCGTCCGCTGCCGAAATGCCCTGCGATGCTGGCGATGGTGGCCGGAGGAATACCCAGCGTGCTTGCGGTCAGCGCGGCGCCGGCGAGATTTGCGATGTTGTAGGACGCTCGCCCTTGCACCGTCAGCGGCATGGATGCCACGGCGCCAAGATCGTTGCTGACACCGTCGACATACAACAGCAACCGGCCGTCGCGCACGCCGCACGTCGCGCCGCCTTGTTCGCGGTGTTGTTGCAGCAGCGGATGATCGAAGTTCGATGCGAACCACGCCAGCGGAACGGTAAGCGCTTTCGCGTGCGCCACCAGCGTTGGGTCATCGGCGTTCAGCACCAGCTGTCCGTCATGGCGGATCGCGCGCGCCACGGTCAGCTTGACCCTGGCCAAGTCATTGAGGTCATGCACGCCGTATTCGCCGAAGTGATCGGCGGCGATATTGGTGACGATCGCGACATTGGCATGGCACAGCGCCAACCCACGCCGCAGCATGCCGCCGCGCGCGGTTTCCAGAATGGCCGCTTCCGCGCCGTTCTGGCGCAACGCAGTGCGGGTGCCGGTAGGGCCGGAAAAATCGCCAGCCTCCAATGCATGCCCGTCGAAGAAGACACCATCCGTGCAGCTATATGCCGTACGCCAACCATGGGCCGTGGCCATTGCCGCCAGCAGGCGTACTGTTGTGGTTTTGCCATTGGAGCCAGTGACCAGCGCCGTGGGAATCTTGTGCAAATGCGCCCATGGCACCACGACCGGCGACGGCAGGCCCTCGGCAAACCAAGTGCGGCTGCCGGTACCCTCACCGATGGTGACTTCGTCATCGTCGGCTAGCAGCGGTAGACCGTGGGCATCGGCTTGTTGTTGCAGAGCGATCAGTTCAGGGCGGGCTTCGGCTTTGGCGACTAGCGTCAACGTATGGACGGCGGAATCGGCGTCCCAAACTGCGGGATGTCCGGGGGCGTGGTAAAGCTCCGGCTCTTGCTCCCTTCTCCCCCCGGGAGAAGGTGCCCGAAGGGCGGATGAGGGAATGGACTCGCCGTCGCCAGCGCCATCTTTTACAAGCGCATGCACCCGCTCCCAGATATCTGCTAGCACATCGTCCGTGTGTGTAAGCACATCATGATTCCAATACCGCAGCGTGGTGACCCCGTAGCTGGCTACGAAAGCATCACGTCTGGCGTCGCTAGCCAAATGAGCCGGCTCATTATGCTGCCCGCCATCCAGCTCTACAGCTAGTTTCAGCTCGTGGCAGTAAAAATCGAGTACGTAAGGACCAAGCGATTTCTGGCGGCGAAATTTTTGATTGTGGAGACGGCGGTCGCGAAGGAAGCCCCAGAGCAATTGTTCTGGTTCTGTTGAGTTCTTTCTCAGCAGGCGTATGAAGTCCTGTGTTTCTGGATCGAAGGGCAGCTTCTTTCTGGAGCTTGAGCTGGCGGTCAAGGCTCCCTCCCTCATCCGCCCTTCGGGCACCTTCTCCCGAGGGGAGAAGGGAGCGCCAGAGCCCTTCGCCCACAACGCCGACCACCAAGCCCATTCGTTGACTTCGGTAGCGGTGTACAGCTGATCCATTGGCGCGGCGAACGCGAGAGAGGCGCCGGAGCGGTGACGGTGAATAACGATGTCGCCGTGTGGCCAGCCAAGCGCTTCGCGTGCGATGGTGATACTGGCGCGCCAACGATCTATCGCCGCGTCGTCATGCTCCAGTCCGCGGGCGGTTTCCAATGCCGCGCCCGTGGCGGCGAAATAGACGTTGCAGCCAGTGAGCCGGCGCGAGTCTTCGTAAGGTTCCAGACTCATCGGTTCAGTCGTTCTGCTCGCGTTCGAACACCAGTCCGCGTTCGTCGCGCACCACGCCTTCCAGGCTTGCGAAAGCGGCTTCATCCGGAGCAGCCAGCGGCAATGGAATCTCGATGCGGGCAGCCGGCCGCGGTGCGTCGCCGGCTGGCTGGAACTTGGTGATCTGCTTCCAGGTGCGCGTCAGTGCATCGGCGAAGATCAGCAGAAGATCGCCGGGTTGGGCCAGTCGCAGTGCGGCGTCCACTGCCTGCTGTTCATCGGGAATGATGGTGATCGCATCATCCGGCACGCCATCGGCCTGCAATGCCTTGGCGATGATACGCGGTACCTCGTCGCCATCGCGGCCGCGCAAGGAATCATCGCGACGAACCACGTAATGATCGAACCTGCCTGCAATGGCCGCAGCGATCGCGCGTAAGTCGTCGTCGCGGCGATCGCCGGGGCCGGCAACCACCACGATGCGTCGACCGGTTACGTCCAACCGTTGTGCCAGGTCCGCCATGACGCTAACCGCGTGCGCGTTGTGCGCGTAGTCCATCAATACCTTGAACGGATGTTCATTGAACACATTCATCCGGCCGGGTGCCTGGAAGAACGTGGTGTCGAAGGTGCGCAGGGCCTGGCTGATCGCATCCAGCTTGATACCCAGCGAAAACGCCATCGAAGCGGCGACCATCGCGTTCTGCACGTTGTGCAGGGCGCGGCCTTCCATCGTCGCGGGAATCAGGTGCGTCCACATCAGCGGAATGTGGCTGCCCTTGTCGTACAGCGTGATCATGTGGCCGTTGATGCCCGCTTCCAGCGCACAGGCACGGCCGCCGGCGCGGATATGTTCGCGCACTAGCGTGTGCGAAGGATTCATGGTGACGTAGCAGATGGTCTTGGCGTCGGTGTATGCCGACATTTTCAGCACGTTCGCGTCGTCTGCATTCAAAACCGCACAATCGCTTGCCACTTCCACCACGATGCGTTTGATCTCAGCCAGTTGCTCCAACGTGTCGATGCCTTTCAGGCCGAGGTGGTCGGCCTGCACGTTCAGCACCGCGCCCACGTTCACTTCCGGCACACCCATGCCCGCGCGCAGCAGGCCGCCGCGTGCGGTTTCCAGCACGGCGATATCGATCTGCGGATCCGACAACACCATCCGCGCCGACACCGGACCCGTCATGTCGCCTTCCACCGTTCGCTGGCCGTCGATGTAGACGCCTTCGGTGGTGGTCAATCCCGGTGTATAGCCGGCCATCTTGGTGATATGCGCCAGCATGCGGGCGGTGGTGGTCTTGCCGTTGGTGCCGGTGATGGCGGCGATCGGCACGCGCGACGGTGTGCCCGGCGGGAACAGCATGTCTATCACCGGCCCGGCAGCATCCCGCGGAGTGCCCTCGCTGGGCGCCACGTGCATGCGGAAGCCGGGCGCGGCGTTGACTTCACAGATGGCGCCGCCCACCAGCTTGTAGCTTTCGGCGATGTTGGTCGAAATGAAATCCACACCGCCCACGTCCAATCCGATAGCGCGCACCGCACGCACGGCCATGTCGCGGTTGTCGGGGTGAATGACGTCGGTGACGTCGGTGGCCGTGCCGCCAGTGGACAGGTTGGCGGTGGAACGCAGATAGACCACTTCACCGGCTTTGGGCACGGAGAAATGGTTGTAGCCCACACGCTCCAGCATCAGGTCGGCCTGTGCATCCAACTCCAGCCGGGTCAGTACTTTTTCATGCCCCACGCCGCGGCGGGGATCGGTATTGACCATGTCGACCAGGTCCGCAATGTCATGCACGCCGTCGCCCACCACGTGACCGGGAGTGCGACGGGTGGCGGCGATAAGTTCGCCGTTGACCACCAACAGCCGGTGATCGTCGCCCGCAATGTAGGTTTCCACGATGACCGAGCGCGAGTGCTCGCGTGCTGCGGCGAAGCCTTCGCGGATCTCGTCATCACTGGAAATATCGATGGTGATGCCGCGGCCGTGATTGCCGTTGTACGGTTTGGTTACTACCGACCCGCCCAGTCGCTTGGCCGCACGCAACGCGCCCGTGGCGTCGGTGACCAGTTCCTGGCGCGGAACCGGCAGGCCCAGCGAACCCAGGATCTTGTTGGTTTCTTCCTTGTCGCTGGCCAGCTCCACTGCAATGTGCGGCGTCTTGCCCGTCACCGTGGCCTGGATGCGCTGCTGATACTTGCCGTGGCCGAACTGAATAAGCGATTGTTCGTTGAGCCGGAACCACGGAATGCCGCGCTCTTCGGCGGCGCGTACCAGCGAGGCGGTGGAAGGGCCCAGCGCGCGGCGCTGCGCGTAGCGGATGAAATCGTCGCGCGCGGTGTTCCAATCCCAGTCTTCAGGCACGCTCTTCTTCGGCTGCAGTTCCACAGGCAATAGCGAGCACAGCAGTTTGATCGCGAGGTCGCCCGCCGCAATGCCTTCTTCGCGTTGAGCGTATTCGTAGACCACGCTGTAAACGCCGGGGCGGTCGTCGCTGATGCTGCGGGTCTTGCCGAAGGTGACGTCTTCGCCGGCGACGTTCTGGAGTTCGATGGCGACGTGTTCCAGAACGTGTCCCAGCCAGGTGCCTTCACCTTCGCGCATACGGCGGATAAACCCACCGGGTTCGCGATAGGAACACCCGTGTTCGGCCAAGCCGGGCAGGGCGGCGACCAGCCCGTCGACGTAGGCGGCGCCCAGCCGCGCTGTTGGCCAGGCTTCCAGCGCTTGCAGGTCCAGTTCCAGCCGGATGACGGGGAAATGGGCGTACTGAGAGGGGCCGACGAAAACAGAGCGTTCGAGAATGCGCATGCTTTACCTTGAGGTGGTTTTGGTCGGCCCGACGGTGCCGGCGGGTGGTGCCTGGGGAATAACGTAACAGCAAAAGCGTTATCGGCTTCGTGAATAGCTGATTGTTGGCTTCACCAGTAAGGGCGCTGGCTCAGTGTGGAAAACCAAGAACAAAAGCAGCTTCAAAGGCGAAAGCGGTGCGGAAGCTAGGTGCATTTGCTTTTGTGCTTTTGTGTTCTTGCTCTTAAGCCCTTGCTCTTAGTTTTGGGTCCCCTTTAAGGCGCGGTGGCGCCGGTGGGTACAACCCCTTGGGGCGCCGCGCAGGACGCGCGGCGTTTTCGGCAGGCACATGGATGTGCCTTCCGAAAATTCCCACCGGCGACACGTACCCGAAGGGCGCGCCGCCAGGGGCGTGTTGACCAGCCATTCGGCTGTTGAGAAGCGCCTCTTTGCACGAGCAAAGAACAAGTAACGCCCGCGGCAGCGCGGAAACTATCCGCTTCAGTAACCCATCACAAGAACAAGCAAAAGCAAAAACGCGAACACTTCTTCAGCAAAGCTAGCAGCGTCATAGTGCCAAAATGCGAGATCAAAGCCGTATACGTAGCGTGCGCTACGTTCGAATGAGGTCCCCGGCAGTGAAATCGACTATCCCAAAACAAATCAGCAACGCAAGCTAAGCCGTACGAGGCCGATCCAAACTCCCCGCAGAAGCCTGCCGGGTATGCAAATTGAATGTAGCGCCAGCGGTCAGGATGTGCACCATAAGACCCAGCAGGCAAACCGGTTCGTCTTCCGAAACCTGTGCCATCGAAGAGAACTGCAGACCACCGGCATCGACAACGGTCACTGCGCCGCTGCCTTCGACTTCCAGCGTGTTGTCCGGCCCGATGAAAGCGGCGGTGTCTTCGTCCAAACCGATGCCGATCGCGAACGGGTTGTACGCCAGCGCAGCAACCAAACGGCCCAAACGATCACGCTGACGGAAGTGCTGGTCGATCACGAAGCGATTGGTCAGACCCAAGCCAGGAGCCAAACGGACACTGCTGGCGTTCGGCGAAGAGCCTTCCTCCCCGAAAGCGATCATGTGTTCGCTGAGGATGCTGGCGCCGGCACTGGTGCCGCCCACCGTCACTCCACGTGCGTTTTGCTGGCGGATCATCCGTGCCGCTTCGGTGCCGCCCAAGATGGTGGATATGCGCAACTGGTTGCCGCCGGTGAAGAAAATGCCGCTGCATTCCTCGATCCGGCGCAGCCAGTCGTCGCGCTGGCCATCGTCCCGGCTGTCGAACTCGAGCGACTCAGCGCGTCCCGCGCCCAAACGCGCAAAGATGTTCTCGTAGCGCAGTCCGGTGTCAACCAATCGGCTGGCGGTGGGGATCACCACAATATCGGCATCGCGGCCGCCACACAGGCCAACGAAGCGTTCCAGAATCCTGGGGCTGTTTTCTTTATCTTCGGCCCCGCCAATCGGGACGATCCATCCCCGCTCGTCGCCGGCGGAAACCTTGCTTGGACACATACGACACAACTCCTGGCAAACATGTTCGGTATTGCGCAACGCCGCCGCGACGGGACATTCGCCAGGCCGCGCAATCCTGCGGCCCATAGCCCGATTCCCCCAAGAACCCCCGGCGGCCCGGCACAACCAACAACGCCAGGCACCTGTCAAAGGTAGCACGGCTGAATGCCTGGAGAGGCCCGCTGCGACGCGCTGGCCGTTCATGAGACAATCCCGCCCAAGGCCCCGTAGCTCAGCTGGATAGAGCGGTCCCCTCCTAAGGGACAGGTCGTGCGTTCGAATCGCGCCGGGGTCACCACCTCCTGCCGTCTGGTCACGGTGGAACCGCTTCCAGACGGCGATCAGTTCCGATGTTGCGATGCAGCGCTTGACAGCACCCCTCGGCTTCGGTTTCTCTACGGGGTATGCACAACGTCGCCCTCTCCCCGTCGAACGGTTCCGCTCTGGCTCTTTCGCCAGCGCGCCGTGTTGGCGCGGCCGGCGGCCTCGGTACCATTACCACCATTAGCACCTCGATTCGTCGGGTGCGGTTGGTTGTGTTCGCGTAATTTCGCAAACCACGGCCCCGCACCCGGATCAGGATGCGGGGCGACCCCAAACCTGATGCGCGCCGGGCCTCACAACAGAGGTTCCGTTCCATGCCGTCCAGCGTTGCCGCACAAGAACAAAAAGCCATAGAACCCTCACCGCTACGCACTGTCGTGCACAAGTTCGGTGGCACTTCGGTGGCCGATGCCGAGCGCTACCGCCATGTCGCGCAGTTGCTGCGGGCGCGCGACGAAGATATCCAGGTCGCCGTCGTCTCGGCCATGAGAGGCGTCACCGACGCCTTGATCGATCTCTCCGAGCTGGCTTCGCGCAATCAGGACGAGTGGCGCGACCGCTGGCACGAACTACGCGCCCGGCACCGCGGCGCGGCTGTAGCGCTGTTGAACGAGAATGCCGGCCCGACGCTGGAGTGGCTGGACGAACGCTTCGCCAAACTGTCCGAGATACTCGGCGCGCTGGCGGTCATCGGCGAGTTGCCGCGGGAAGTGCTGGACCGCGTGCAGGGGCTGGGCGAAGTCTGTTCCGCGCGCCTGTTGGGCGACTACTTCCGCGCACAAGGCGACGATTGCGCGGTACTGGATGCGCGCGATGTGCTGGTAGTGGACCGTAGCGACCTGGGCGTGGAAGTGGATTGGGCCATCAGTGCCAGCCGGCTCGCCGACTGGCGCGCACAGCATCAGCAGCGCCGCATCGTGGTGACCGGCTTTGTCGCGCGCGACCGCGCCAATCGCGTCACCACGCTGGGGCGCAACGGCAGCGATTACTCGGGCGCCATCTTCGCGGCGTTGTTCGATGCCGCTGAACTGCATATCTGGACCGACGTGGACGGCGTACTGTCGGCTGATCCGCGCGTGGTGCCCGAGGCGGTGCAGCTGAGCGCGCTCAGCTACGACGAAGCCTGCGAACTCGCCTATTTCGGCGCCAAGGTCGTGCATCCGCAGACCATGGCACCGGCAATCGAACGCGGTTTGCCCATCATCATCCGCAACACTTTCCATCCCGAACACCCCGGTACCCGCATCACCGCCGAACGCGATGTCGCCGGTCCGGTGAAGGGCCTGACACTCAGCCCGGACCTGGCAGTGTTGAATCTGGAAGGTACTGGGTTGATCGGCGTACCCGGCACCGCGGAGCGCGTGTTTGCCGCGTTGCGCGATGCGCGTGTATCGGTGGTCATGATCTCGCAAGGCTCGTCCGAACATTCGATCTGCTGCGTGGTGCGGCATGCCGAGGCGACGCGCGCGCAGGCGGCTTTACTCAATGCTTTTGCCCACGAGCTGAATATCGGTCAGGTGCAGCGCATACAGCGCACCGACAACATCAGTGTGTTGGCCGCTGTGGGCGACGGCATGGCTGGCCAGCCGGGTGTGGCCGCGCGCCTGTTCGAATCGCTGGGTCGCGCACGGGTCAATATCCTGGCCATCGCGCAGGGTTCTTCCGAACGCAATATTTCCGTCGCCATCGACAGTGCCGATGCGACCAAGGCGTTGCGTGCGGCGCATGCCGGGTTCTGGCTGTCGCCGCAGACGTTCTCGGTCGGTGTGATAGGCCCGGGCAACGTTGGCGCCACATTGATCGAGCAACTCCGCGCCGCGCAGCCACAGCTCTTGGGTAAAGCCAATCTTGATCTGCGGCTACGCGCGATCGCCTCCAGCAGCAAGATGCTGCTGGACGAACGCGGCATCGGCGGCGACTGGCGCGAACGCCTGACCGGCAGCCGGTTGGCGGCCGACCTGGATCGCTTCACTGCGCACCTGCTGTCCGCGCATCTGCCGCATGCCGTCATCGTTGATTGCAGCGCCAGCGCGGAGGTCGCCGACCGTTATGCCGAATGGCTGGCAGCAGGCATCCATGTGGTGACGCCGAACAAACAGGCGGGCGCCGGCCCAATGCCGCGATTCCGTGCCATCCACGATGCCGCAGGGGTCAGCGGTGCGCGTTTCCGCTACGAGGCCACCGTGGGCGCCGGGTTGCCGGTGATTTCCACGCTGCGCGACCTGCTCGATACCGGCGACGCGGTGATGTCGGTAGAGGGCATCTTCTCCGGCACGTTGGCGTGGCTGTTCAATAAGTTCGATGGCAGCGCACCGTTCTCCACGCTGGTGGGCGAAGCGCGCGGAATGGGATACACGGAACCGGATCCGCGCGACGACCTGTCCGGTACCGATGTCGCTCGCAAGCTGGTGATCCTGGCACGCGAGGCCGGTCGCGAATTGACGTTGGACGATGTGGTAGTAGAAAGCCTGGTGCCGGAATCGTTGCGCCAGGGAAGCGTCGATGAGTTCATGGTACGCCTGCCGGAAGTGGACGCCGCCTTTTCGCAAAGGCTGGCCGCGGCGAGAGCGGCTGGCAAGGTATTGCGCTACGTCGCGCGCTTGGATGGCGACGGCCGTGCCAGCGTCGGCTTGGTGGAACTGCCGGACACGCATGCTTTCGCCCATCTGCGTTTGACCGACAACATCGTGCAGTTCACTACGCGTCGCTACTGCGACAATCCGTTGATCGTGCAGGGACCTGGCGCGGGTCCGGAAGTGACCGCTGCCGGTGTGTTCGCCGACTTGCTGAGAGTGGCCGCGGGGCAGGGGGCCAAGCTGTGAGAGTTCAGAGAAAAGCTTTTCGACGCGGATCAACGCCGATAACCACGGATAAAAAGCAACAAATTGCTCGAATACCGTGGGAGCGGCGGCGTCGCCCCGAGCTCTCGCCTTTATCCACATTGGCTTTATCCGCTCATATCCTTGTTAATCCGCGTCCAAATGCTGTTCGTATTGGGGTGCGCGCATGAAGCAGAAGGCGACGGCTTTCTCGCCGGCCTCCGTCGGTAACGTGGGGGTCGGGTTCGATATTCTGGGCCATGTGATCGAAGGCGCCGGCGATACGGTGACGGTGCGCCGCATCGATGCTCCTGATGAAAACGAACCCGCGGTGCGTATCGCCGCGATCCGCGGTGCTACGGTGGACCTGCCATTGGACGCGCCGGGGAATACGGCGGGCGCCGCGTTGATCGCCATGCGCGAAGCTTTGGGCCTCACCTTCGGCTTTGAGTTGGAGATCGAAAAAGGCATCCCGCTGGGATCTGGCATGGGCGGCTCGGCAGCATCCTGCGTGGCGGCGCTGGTGGCGGCCAACGAGCTGCTGGAACAGCCGTTGCCGCGCGAGGCGCTGTATCCCTTCGCCCTGATCGGTGAAGCAGTCGCCAGCGGTGGACGCCATGGCGACAACCTGGGGCCGATGTTGTTGGGCGGTCTGGTATTGGCCACTGCCGACCATCTGCTCAGGATCCCGGTGCCCGATGCATGGCACAGCGTGTTGGTGCACCCTGAGGCCATTCTGGAAACCCGCCGCGCGCGCGCCGCGCTGCAGGGCGACTATCGGTTGAGCGAATTCGTCGCACAAAGCGCGAACCTCGCGCTGGTGCTATCGGGTTGCTATACCGGGAACGCCGAGCTGGTACGCGCCGGTCTGAGCGATGTATTGGTCGAACCGCGCCGTTCGTCCTTGATCGTAGGGTTTGCCGCAGCCAAGCAAGCGGCACTGGAAGCCGGCGCGATGGGCGCCAGCATTTCCGGTGCCGGCCCCAGCGTGTTCGCCTGGTTCGAATCGCGCGCCGCGGCCGACGCGGCGATTGCGGGTATACAGGCGGCCTTCCGCGTGGCGGGCTTCGACAGTCAAGCCTGGGTGTCGCCGATCAACGCTACGGGTGCGGAAGTGTTGTCGGTGGAGTGAGGTGCATGCGTCAACGGTCGTCATCTCAGCTTTCGCTGGGATGACGACAAAGAATCTCGTCATTAATCGAATTCCGGAACCCACATGAAGTTCATCTCCACCCGCGACCCATCACTCTCCGCCACGCTCAGTCAAGCCATTGCCGCCGGTCTGGCGCCCGATGGCGGACTCTACGTTCCTGCGGAACTGCCTGCATCGCGGGAACTGGAAGCCGGCGCAGATCTTGCGGAAACCGCAGGGCATCTGTTGGCACCGTTTTTTGAAGGCGATGTCTTGGCGTCGGAGTTGTCGGCCATCTGCCATGAAGCCTTCGATTTTCCCGCGCCACTGAAGGCGCTCGCCACGCCGCGCGATCATGTGCTGGAACTGTTCCATGGTCCCACCGCGGCTTTCAAGGATTTCGGTGCGCGCTTCTTGGCCGAATGCCTGACGCGGTTGCGCAAAGGTGCTTCGCGGCCATTAACCATCCTGGTGGCGACCTCGGGTGATACTGGTGCGGCCGTAGCGGCGGCATTCCACCAGCAACCAGGATTGCGCGTCATCGTGCTGTATCCGGATGGCCGGGTCTCGCCCCGCCAGGCGCACCAGCTGGGTTGTTTCGGTGATAACGTCACGGCGCTGCGTGTGTCCGGTTCGTTCGATGATTGCCAGGCGCTGGTCAAGCGGGCATTGAACGACCAGGCGTTACAGGCCGAAGCGCCGCTCAGCTCGGCCAACAGCATCAGCCTGGGTCGCTTGCTGCCGCAGATGAGCTACTACGCCGACGCCGCATTGCGTCACCACGCAGCTACTGGCGAGCCGCTCAACTTCGTCATCCCCACCGGCAACCTGGGCAACGCATTGGCCGCCATCCTGGCGCGGGCGCTTGGCGTGCCGTTGGGTCGCATTGTGTTGGCCACCAATGCCAATCGGGTGTTGCCGGACTATTTCGCCGGCGGTGATTACGCGCCGCAATCCAGTATCCCTACCATCGCCAATGCGATGGATGTGGGCGCACCCAGCAACTTCGAACGCCTGCATTGGTTGTATCGCGGCGATGACGCGGCGATACGTGCCGCGTTCGTTTCTGCCAGCGTCGACGACGCCGCCATTCGCGAAACTATCCAACGCCGGGATGCACAATATGGCGAAGTGTTCTGCCCGCATACCGCCACGGCCATCAAGGTGCTGGAGGGGCTACGGGCGAGCGGTGAAGACGGGGATTGGGCGGTGGCATCCACCGCGCATCCGGCCAAGTTTGAAAGCGTCGTCGAACCGTTGATTGGCAGGCCGGTGGAAGTGCCGTCGTCGTTGGCTGCGTTGCTGCAACGGCCGGCTCATGCCGATCTCATTCCGGCGCAGTATGAAGTGCTGCGCGAGCGTATTGTGTAGAAGGCCCGTGTTCTCGTAGAGCGGAGCTTGCTCCGCTGCTCTAGATTGTGGGCGGACCTAAGAGCAGCCGGGCAAGCTTGGCTCTACAAACGCGCGGATAAATTCCTTGTGGGAGCGACGTGAGTCGCGACGTTGATGTTTCCGGTCGCGACTCACGTCGCTCCCACAAAAATGCTATGTCGACACCGTCACCATGACGTCTTGACAGTCAACGTAGGATCTCGGCTCTACGGGGGCAACGTTCCAACTTTGATGGTGATTCCAAGTGGATATTCCGCCATGCTGTCGCGCATTCAACGTTGGAAGGAGGCAGCCACATGAGCGCCGCAGAAACGCTCCAAATCGCCTGTCCGCATTGCCACGCTATTAACCGGGTGCCCGGCGCACGCCTGCATGAAAGCCCGGTGTGCGGGCGCTGCAAGTCCCGATTATTCGCCGGCGCGCCATTTGCGTTGGACACCGTTCATTTCGACGTCCACGCCAGTCGGTCCGATATCCCATTGCTGGTGGATTTTTGGGCGCCCTGGTGCGGGCCTTGCCGGACGATGGCGCCGGCGTACGAACAAGCGGCGAGATTGCTGGAACCGCGCCTGCATCTGGCGAAAGTGGACACTGAAGCGCAACCTTCTTTAGGTGCGCGTTTTGGAATCCGCAGTATTCCTACCTTGGTGCTGTTCCATCACGGCCGAGAGCTGGCCCGGCAGTCCGGCGCCATGCCGATGCAGGGCATCGTGCAGTGGGCGCGCCAGCATCTTCCTTCCTAAAGCACAGAGATCCTTCCACATGAGCGATACCCAGAAGATCGTCCTTACCCTGGAACAAGAGAGCGACTACTCGTTCCGCATCCATTTCGATGAAACCAGCATTCCGGACTTGCTGACCGATGAGCCCGAACCGCTTGGTCACGGCGCCGGCCCCAATCCCTCCCGGATGCTCGCCGCAGCGGTTGCCAATTGCCTGTCCGCCAGCCTGTTATTCGCACTGCGGAAGTTCAAGAACCAGCCCGGCAAACTGGTGACCACGGCCACCGCGGAACTGGCCCGCAACGAACAGGGCCGTTTTCGGGTGAGCCATATCCAGGCCGATATCCAGTTGGCCGAACCCGCCGATGCGCACGCCTCTTTGGAGCGAGTCCTCGCCCAGTTCGAAAACTTTTGCGTGGTCACCGAAAGCGTCCGCCACGGCATCGAAGTATCGGTCAGCATCACCGATGCCGAAGGCGTGCGCGTGCATGGTGCGGCTCGGAGTGCCACCCTTGTGGGAGCGACGTGAGTCGCGACCGAAAATCAAAGGCTTCAGACTCGGATAAACGCAGAAAAGACGGATAAAGCAACCAATGATCTTCATCCGTGTTCATCCGTGTTCATTCGTGTTGATCTGTGTCTAAGTTTTTTTGCGTTCCAATCGCGACTCGCGTCGCTCCCACAAGGAGCGTTGGCGCGAAAGTTGCCCCCGGTAACCGGTTACCACCTCCACCAGTCGAAGCCCGCCGCCCAGCATGGCATCATCGCGGTCCTAGCGTTTGCTGCAGAAGCCGTCCGTGACCGCACCGATCAAGGGTAAAGCCACCTCGCTGGACATCGCTCACCTGGCCGGGGTTTCCCAGCCCACCGTCTCGCGCGCGTTGCGCGGCAGCCCGATGGTCAATGAGGAGACGCGCAAGCGCATCCAGGCGATCGCGGCCGAGCTGAACTACAAGGTCGACAAGAATGCCTCCAATCTGCGCCGGCAACACTCGGGCACCATCGCGCTGCTGTTCTTCGAGGACCCGACGCCGGACGACTCGCTGATCAATCCGTTCTTCCTGTCCATGCTGGGTTCCATCACCCGCGCCTGCGCGCTGCAAAGCTACGACTTGCTGATCTCGTTCCAGCAGTTATCCACCAACTGGCAGGCCGACTACGAAGACAGCAACAAGGCCGACGGCATCATCCTGCTGGGTTACGGCGACTACCTGCAGGCGCAGTCGCGGCTGGAACAGCTGGTGCAGCAGGGCACGCACTTTGTGCGCTGGGGCGCCGTGCTGCCGGGGCAGCCGGGCATTTC
Source organism: Pseudoxanthomonas sp. UTMC 1351 (assembly GCF_040948865.1). Lineage (NCBI taxonomy): Bacteria > Pseudomonadati > Pseudomonadota > Gammaproteobacteria > Lysobacterales > Lysobacteraceae > Pseudoxanthomonas > Pseudoxanthomonas sp. UTMC 1351. Next base: position 34,942 of record NZ_JAVGJT010000036.1, read on the forward strand.
GGTGGGCTGCGACAACTTCCAGGGAGGGCAGGACATCACTGCCCACCTGGTCCAACAAGGACGGCGCGACGTCGCATTCCTGGGCGACGCCTCCAATCACTACCCGGAGTTCTTCGAGCGTTACCGCGGCTACGCCCAGGCGCTGCAGGCCGCCGGCGCCACAGCACAACCATCGCTGCAGGTGGATGCGGTCACCACCGAGCAATCCGGCTACGAGGCGGCGTTGGAACTACTGCGGCGGAAGGTACGTTTCGACGCGATCTTCGCCGCAAGCGACCTGATCGCCATCGGCGCCATGAAGGCACTGCACGAAAGAGGACTGCGCGTGCCGGAAGACATCGCCGTCGCCGGCTTCGACGATATTCCCATGGCCAGCTTCGTCAATCCCAGCCTGTCGACGGTGCAGCAGGACACCAAGCTGGCCGGTGTGATGCTGGTGGAAAGCCTGTTGAAGCTGATCAACGACGAGCCGGTGGAAAGCCAGACCATCCCGGTCAAACTGGCGTTGCGCCGTTCTTCCGGCGCGGTGTAGGAGCGGCGTCCCCGCCGCGAGCTCTTCGCTTCTATCGCGATCTGAAACGAAGAGCTCGCGCCGAGACGGCGCTCCTACAGGGCGTCGAGATCAACCCGGATCCGGCGACTTGCGCGCCATCAATTCGGCCAAGCGCTTACGCATGTCTTGCCGCGTCACCGGCTGATCCAGGAAAAACACCCGAACGCCGTGCGCCGGTACGCTTACGGTCAGGCGATTTTTCACTCGTTGTCTCTTGCCGGTGAACCCATCACGCCATTGACCCGCTTGCAGGTATTCGTCCACCGTAATGCGCCGCGCCCTGTCGCTCTTGTTCAACAGCACCAGCGCGGTTTGCGCCTTTCCTTTCTCCTGGTACACGCGATAGAACACTGCTTCGTCGCCTTTCAGTCGCACGTTGAGCTGCAGGCCCCGCTGCAACGCTGGTGAGGTCTGGCGCAATTTGGCGATGCGTTGAAGATTGCGATAGATCGGGCTGTGTGGAGCAGCGTCGATGTTTTCCTGGCCGAAGTAGTTGCGGTTGCCAGCGTGTTCCGCGCGACCACGCATGAAGCCGGTTTCCGAACCGTAATAGATGACCGGTATGCCGCGTGCGGTGAACAGCCAGTTGTGTGCGTCGATGAAGCCATCATCGGTTGCGTCCATGCGCGGCATATCGTGATTGTCATAGAAAGTCATCAGCTCATACGGGTTAGCGTACGGGCCATCTTCCAGATACAGCGCACCCGCCAGCGCGCCGTAGTCGCTGTCGGGCTTCTCGAACACTTCCACCAATTTGGCGCGCAAGGGGAAATCCAGAACGCTGATGTTGCCGTTACGCTTCCAGGTGTGCGCGGCAATTTTCGCGGCGTCATATTCGAAGTTCTCGCCGAACATGAAGAAGTCCGGCTTCTTTTCGCGTATGCGGTCGGCAAAGGCTTTCCAGAAGCTGTGCGGCATCCAGCCGATGGTGTCGATACGGAAAGCGTAAGCGCCCTGGTCAACCCATTGCAGATAGGCGCCAGTCAGATAGTCGAGCACCGCCGGATTGTTCTCGTTGAAATCGGACAGCTCGGCCACGCCGGGCTTCGTGTTGTAGAAACGGTGCAGTGGATTCTTCGCCGGGTTCAATTTCCCAGGCGGCAGGTTCTGATGATCGGCCAGCAGCTTGTCGTTGCGGTCATAGATCTCGCCATATTTCGGCTGATCCTTCGGCATGGTGTAGGAAGGGGAGCCGTGATTACCCACGATATCCAGCACGATCTTCAGATCCTGCTTGCGCATGGCCTGGGTGAAGCCGGCGAAATCCAGCCCCGGGCTAGGCAGGTGTTCGTCCAGCTTGTAAAAATTGACGCCCCAGTAGCCGTGATAGCCGGTCTTGCCCTGGTCCGTCCAGAAACTGCCCCAATGGACCGGCTTGCCGCCGGTGAAGGGTTCGTCCGGCTGGTCGACGATGGGCGTGATCCAGACCGAGCTGAATCCCATGCCGCGGATATAGTCCGCATTATCGACGATGCCTTTGAAGTCCCCACCGAGATAGCCGATATTATCGGTATCGCCATCGGGGCCGGGCACGCGTTGATCGAACGTGGGATACGCACCGCCCTGGTCGCGATGATCGTTGGAGGGATCGCCGTTGACGAAACGATCCGTCAGCACGAAATAAACCGCTTCGCTGGCGAAGGGTTCTTCGGTGCCGTAGAACTGGTCGATTTTCGGCGTAGCGGCGAAAGCGGACGCGCTGCACAACGCCAACGCCAGAGCGGCACTCATGTAGAGCGGAGCTGCGCCCCGCGACATCCCTGAGTCAGTAGCAATGAGGCCGTCGCAACGGCAGACGATAAGGAATAGCCGCAGGCGCTCTAGGTAGAGCGGAGCTTGCTCCGCTGATCGCGTCCGGGGGCGGTCTGCGAGAAGCAGCGGAGCAAGCTCCGCTCTACGTTGCCCGAAGAGACTGTGAAAATTTTCTAAGCGCATCAGATGACCTGCGAAGCGGAAAGGGGTTCTTTGACGCGCAACACGCACAAGCCGGCGATCAGCAGGCTGGCGCCGCCGATCACCATGGCATAAATGGGCTGACCACCGGCGAACGTCTTCAACAGGAATCCCAGAATACTAGCGGCGATCAGTTGGGGAATGACGATGAAGAAGTTGAATATGCCCATGTAGATACCCATTTTCTTCGCGGGAACGCTATCGGATAGCAACGCATAAGGCAGCGACAGGATGGAGGCCCAGGCAAAGCCGACGCCAACCATCGACAGCAGCAGCCATTGCGGGTCACGGATGACCAGGAACGATAGCAAACCGGCGGCGCCCAACCACACGTTGATCATATGGCTGATGCGCAGGCCAAGTGCCCGTACCATCAACGGAATGCAGACGGCAGCCAGTGCAGCAAAACCGTTGTAAGCGGCGAACAGCACACCGACCCAGTTGGCACCCTCGTTATAGGCAGCCGATGCGGTGTTGGTGCTTCCATAATGAACTTGGGTGACCGCCGAAGTGGTGTAGATCCACATCGCGAACAGGGCAAACCACGAGAAGAACTGCACCACCGCCAGCTGCCGCATGGTGTCGGGCATGGCGTGCAGATCGGCGGCGATGGTGCTGAACATATTGCGTGAGCGGGTAAGGCTGACCAGGAGGAGGATTACTCCATAGGCCGTCAAACCACCCGCCAGCACGAATAATTGTTTGTCTAGCGCGAACCAGAAGATCGACGCGATGCCGGCGCTACCCACCAGCAGCCACAGCAATCCTTCGCGACGCGCGCGGGCGGTGTCGAGATCGGCGTGGGTTTCATCGACGGTGCCGGCATCGTCGAATGACGTCAGCACTTCCGGCGGATACTCACGAGTGCGCAATACGGTCCAGCCGACCGCCAGGAACAGAATCGCGCCACCGGCATAGAAAGCGTACTTCACGGTATCCGGAATGCCGCCGGCAGCGGCGGTATTGCTCACTCCGGCTTGGGTCAACAACCAAGGCAGCATGCTGGCGATCACCGAACCCACACCGATGAAGAAGCTCTGCATCGCATACCCGGCAGGGCGTTGCTGCGGTGGAAGCTGGTCCCCGACAAAAGCGCGAAAAGGTTCCATCGAGACGTTGATGGATGCATCCAGTATCCACAACAGGCCTGCGGCTACCCAAAGCGCCGGCGAGTTGGGCATGAACAGCAACGCCAGCGAAGCCAGCAATGCTCCGTATAGGAAATAGGGCCGGCGACGGCCGAGGCGCGTCCACGTGCGGTCGGAAAAATAGCCGACGATGGGCTGCACGATCAGTCCGGTCAGCGGCGCCGCCACCCACAGCATCGGGATGTCATCTATCTCCGCCCCCAATGTCTGGAAGATGCGGCTGACATTGGCGTTCTGCAGCGCGAAGCCGAACTGGATACCCAGAAAGCCGAAGCACATGTTCCATATCTGCCAGAAAGACAGTTGCGGCTTTTGGGTCATCCGGATGAGTCCTGGTTGCTAAAGGCGACGCGCAGCCCCATGCATGGGCGTCGTGGGCGGCATCTTGCAGGGAAGTTCGGCTGATTCCATGCTGCACTGCAAACATAATCCCGTCACCGATGACTAGCGGATTTTGGCGTGAAGATATCGATGCCGCTGCCAAACCCTTGTCACTGTTGAGCTTTACAACGGATGCGGCAAGAAATGGCGGCAGGCGCACAAGCGGGAGCACCGCTGTCGCGGGACGATATGCATACGTATTCATGGCATGACCTGACCAACTGCCGCCACGCACGAGCGTCAAGCATGGAATAGTTGCGCCCGCTGTGCGTGCCAGGTCGGCACGCGATTCATGGGTGCGAGGGAGCGATGACGACAACCAATTGGTGGCGTGGTGCGGTGATCTACCAGATCTACCCGCGCAGCTTCCTGGATACCAATGGCGACGGCGTCGGCGATCTGCCGGGCATCGTCCGCAAGCTGGACTACATCGCCAGCCTGGGCGTGGACGCCATCTGGATATCGCCGTTCTTCAAGTCGCCAATGGCCGATTTCGGATACGACATCGCCGATTATCGCGACGTCGATCCGTTGTTCGGCACAGTGGATGACTTCGACCGGCTACTGGCCAAGGCGCATTCGCTGGGTATCAAGGTGATGATCGACCAGGTGCTGAGCCACTGCTCGGCCGAACATCCCTGGTTCAAGGAAAGCCGCGAGAGCCGCGACAATGCCAAGGCCGACTGGTACGTCTGGGCAGATCCGAAAGAAGACGGTACACCGCCCAATAATTGGATGTCGCTGTTCGGCGGCGTGGCCTGGCGCTGGGAACCGCGCCGCGAGCAGTACTACCTGCACAATTTCCTGGCCTCTCAGCCTGATTTGAACTTTCATAATCCGGCGGTGCGCCAAGCCACACTGGACAACGTGAAGTTCTGGCTGGACAAGGGCGTGGATGGCCTGCGCCTGGATGCCATCAACTTCTGCTTCCACGACGCACAACTGCGCGACAATCCGCCCAAGCCCAAGGAAATGCGGGTCGGCCGCGGATTTAGTCCCGACAATCCCTACGCTTACCAATATCACTACTACAACAACACGCAGCCGGAGAATCTCGGTTTCCTGGAGGACCTGCGGCGGTTGCTGGACCGGTATCCCGACGCCGCGGCACTAGGCGAAATCTCATCGGAAGACTCGCTGGCGACCACGGCCGAATACGTTGGCGACCAGCGCTTGCATATGGGTTACAGCTTCGAACTGCTGACCGACGATTTCAGCGCGACGTATATCCGCGGCACGGTGGAAAAGCTCGAGGCTGCGATGACGCATGGCTGGCCGTGCTGGGCGGTATCCAATCACGACGTGCAACGCGCGGTGACGCGCTGGGGCAATGGCGATACCGCACACGATTTCGCGTCGCAGCTGGTGGCGTTGGTGTGTTCCCTACGGGGATCGGTCTGCCTGTACCAGGGCGAAGAACTGGGCCTGCCGGAAGCGGACGTGCCGTTCGAAGCCTTGCAGGACCCCTATGGAAAGGTGTTCTGGCCGAAATTCAAGGGCCGTGATGGATGCCGAACGCCAATGCCGTGGAGTGGGGAAGATACCGCCGGCTTCAGCGATGGTCCGTCGTGGCTGCCGATTCCCGATGCCCACCGCGCCATCAGCGTCGCCGCGCAGGAACCGGATCCGCACTCCGTCTTGAATGTAGTGCGTAGCTTCCTGGCCTGGCGCAAACGCCACCCTGCGTTGCAACACGGACGCATCGTGTTCTTCGATGCACCGGAACCCGTGCTGGCGCTCCGTCGCGATACAGAAGACGAATCGCTGCTGGCGGTGTTCAATCTGTCAGCGCAGGCGGTGGAATGGGCCTTGCCGGAGGGATTGATAGTGCAGACGCTTGAAGACCACGGGCTCTTTTCGGGTGTCCTGGTCGATCGCAGTGTGCATTTGCCGGCGCGTAGTGTTTTATATGCAAGGATTGGCTGAAGCGCGATATTCCTTCCTTGTGGGAGCGATGTAAGTCGCGACGAAGCTTCACCGGTAAAGCCTCATCGCGACTCACGTCGCTCCCACAATCATCACTCCCACGTCTGAGACTTCAAGCATGAAACAAGTATTGATGTTGGTGGTGATGTGCCTGCTTTCGCCGCTGATCGCAAAAGCCGCACCACTTTCGCCAGTCCCCATCACCGGCCCGGGAATCACTGGCCATCTCGAACGCTTTGAAGCGTTCCCGTCAGACCACGTTACACCGCGCAACGTAGACATCTGGCTGCCGCCTGGCTATGCCGAGAACCCAGACAAGCGCTACCCGGTGCTGTACATGCACGACGGCCAGAACGTACTCGACCCAGCCACTTCCTACACCAAGATCGACTGGAGCGTGGATGAGGCGATGACTCGGCTGATCGAAACCGGTCAGGTTCGCGAAGCCATTGTCGTCGGCATATGGAACACGCCACGGAGGCTCCAGGAGTACATGCCGGCGAAGGCAGTCACCGGTGCGTCTCTCCACCCAGGTGGGGACGGCGCGCCGATACCGGTCAGTGACTTAGCTTCTGACGAGTATCTACGCTTTTTGGTCAAAGAACTTAAGCCGTTCGTGGACGGGCGATATCGCACGCTGACCGGTCCGCAGGACACTTCCGTGATGGGTTCCAGCATGGGCGCCCTGATCTCCGCCTACGCCGTGGCGGAATACCCCGATGTATTCGGCAGTGCCGGCTGCGTGTCCACGCATTGGCCGGTCGGCCAAGGCATCGTCATCGACTATCTGGCGAAAAAACTCCCGCCACCGGGCAACCATCGCTGGTATTTCGACTACGGCAGCGCCGGAGTAGATGTGGAGTACGAGCCGTACCAGCAGCGCGCCGATGCCCTGATGCAGAAAGCCGGCTACACAGCCGGAGGCAACTGGGTCACGCGGCGCTTCTTCGGCGCCGACCACAACGAAGCCGCCTGGCGCGAGCGCATAGAAGTGCCGCTGACATTCCTGTTGTCGCCCTGATAAAAAACTACGAATGAATCCCCTGTGGGAGCGACGTGAGTCGCGACCGGAAACTTCAACGTCGCGACTTACGTCGCTCCCACAAGGAGGCTATGCCCAAGCGCGGCTGGCTCGTCTTGCTCCAGATTGCCAGAGTCGCAAGCGACCACCCTGCGCCTGCCAGCCCCATTGATACGACAACGCTATGGGCAAAGATCTATTCATATTCGTTAGACGGCCGCTCTTAGTGGCAAAGGCCTGATCATCTGATGCTTCAAATCCAAGTCACCGGGCGCCATTTCTCACCGATGAATACGTATGCAGTGCGATTTGTGCAGGGCTTGCCGCGACTACCATTGCCGCACGTTTCAGGGCCCTTGCCCTGACGTAGTAGATCCGGGCGATCGCCATCTGGCGACGTACCCGGGTCACCGCACACAACATCCTTGGAGAGGGGAATATGTTGCAATTCAAGCGCAATCTGCTGAGCGCGGCGCTGGCGTCCGCCATGACGCTGACCACGACGGGTGTACAGGCCCAAACCGCCGAACCGGCACCCGAACAGACCGGACCGCAAGCCACTGAACTGGATACGGTGGTGGTGACCGGCATCCGCCGCGGCATCGAGAGCGCCATCGCGGTCAAGCGCGATTCCACTTCCATCGTCGAGGCCATTTCGGCCGAAGACATCGGCAAGCTGCCCGACGTCAGCATCGCCGAATCGCTAGGACGCCTGCCAGGTCTGGCGGCGCAGCGCGTTGCGGGCCGTGCGCAGGTCATCAGCGTGCGCGGCCTGTCGCCCGATTTCTCCACGACCCTGCTTAATGGTCGCGAGATGGTCAGCACCGGCGACAACCGCAGCGTGGAATTCGATCAATATCCTTCCGAGCTGGTGAACGGCGTGACCGTCTACAAGACGCCTGATGCCGGCTTGGTCGGGCAGGGCTTGTCGGGCACGGTGGACATGCAGACGGTTCGCCCGTTGAGCTTCGACGGCCCCGTCGGCACCATCGGCGTCCGCGGTCAGCGCAATTCCCTGGGCGCGGCAGCCGACGCTTCCGCCTATGGCGAGCGCATAAACGTCAGCTATATCACCCAGTCCGAAGACCGCCGGTTCGGCTTCTCGATTGGTTACTCGCACTCGGATACGCCCATCCAGGAAAACCAGGTTGGCTTGTATGAGCCGTGGAAGACAGATGCGCGTCCGGGCCTGCCGGCCGGCACCTTCGCCAGCGACGGCATCAAGGCGTTGCGCCGCACGGGCAACACCGAACGCGATGGCGTGCTGGCCACCGTCCAGTTCCGTCCTTCCAATGCCTGGACCAGCACGTTGGACCTGTTCCACTCCGAAGCGACACAGATAGACACCGCAAACCAGTGGGAAATGAACACCCAGTACAACGGTTCTTTCCCATGCAATCCGGAATGCGTCTATAGCAATGTCACCGTCAACGACAACGGCACATTCACGGGCGGTACGCTGACCGGTGTCTACCCGCTGGTGCGAGGCATGTACAACAAGCGCGAGGACGAGATCAACGCGTTTGGCTGGAACAACGAGTTCAATGTAGGTCAGGTGCGCGTCGTTGCTGACCTCGGCTACTCCAAAGCCAAGCGCGATGAGATCAATCTGGAGAACAACACCCAGCTTGTGCCAAGCCCGCAGTACGACACCGTGCAGTTGAGCTACCGGAACAACGGCTTCTCGCAGATGGTGCCCACGCTCGATTATTCCGATCCGTCGCAATTGTTCCTTCGCGGCACGATCTATGGCTCGGGCTACGGCAAGACGCCAAGCGTTGAAGATGAGTTGAAGACCTTCAAATTGGCAGCGGAACTGCCGGCGCCTGCCATGTTGGGCTGGCTTTCGGGCATCGACGTCGGCCTGAACTACGCCGACCGCGCAAAGTCGAAGCGTCAGCCCGAAGGCAACATCGATGTTGGCCCGCAAGGCGAGACCGCTATCGCTGCGGATCTGCAGTATCGTCCGGTGAATCTCGGTTTCGCCGGCCTGGGCTATATCCCTTCGTGGAATGTCCCGGAAGCGGTCGCTCGCTACATGATCTTCGCGCCGAACTCCCTGGCTCCGCATCTGATAGCGAAGTCCTGGGACGTGGACGAGGAAACCACCACGGCCTTCATCAAAGGCAACATCAACACCGATTGGGGTGACGTAGCGGTACGCGGCAATTTCGGCGTACAGGTACAGCGTACGGAGCAATCCTCCGAGGCGGTTCAACTCACCAACGGCGCAGCACCGGAGCTGGTGACTCTGGGTAAGACCATGACCGATGTGCTGCCCAGCATGAACCTGTCATTCTCGTTTGCGAACGACCAGACGCTTCGCGTGGCGATGGCGAAGCAGGTAGCGCGTCCGCGCGTGGACCAGCTGCGGGCATCGATTGAAGTGAACGTGTCGGACGCGCCGGATTCAAGCGGCGAACGCGTGGTCACCGGTAGCGGCGGTAATCCACAGCTGGACCCGTGGCGCGCGTATGCGTTCGATATTTCCTACGAGAAGTACTTCGGCAGTAAGGCTTATGTCGCTGCTGCATATTTCTATAAGGATTTGCGTTCTTACATCTACACGCAGACCGACCCGTTCTTCGATTTCTCGCAGTTCACCGCCGGCGTTCCTGAGAATCCCGACTTTCCTGGCGTCGGTGTTTCCCAAACCGGAAGCTATTCCGCGCCGGCCAACGGCAAGGGCGGCACGCTGCAAGGCCTTGAGCTGACGGCATCGCTGCCGCTGGATTTGTTCTGGGAGCCGCTTGCCGGTTTCGGCGTGGTGGCCAGCGCCAGCTTCAGCGACAGCAACATCAAGATCAGAGACCCGGAAAGCGCATCCAGCGTCGGCAGCGGCGACATCAGCCTGCCAGGCCTGTCGGACCGCGTCTACAACCTGACCGCCTACTACGAGCGCAGCGGATTCGAGGCGCGAGTCAGCCAGCGCAAGCGCTCCGACTTCATCGGTGAAATCGGCAACTTCAACGGCAACCGGTCACTGCGTTACGTGGTAGGTGAAGAAATCACCGATGCACAGGTCAGCTATACGTTTGCCGATGACAGCGCATTGGCTGGGCTGAGCGTGCTGTTCCAGGTCAGCAACTTGACCGATGAATCGTACCGGACCTACGCCGAGTCGAAGGACCGTCCGCTTGAGTACATCGAGTGGGGGCGTACTTATCTGGTGGGTGTGAACTACAAGTTCTAAAAATAGCGATCACAATACGCTTCAAAGCCCGCCGGTATCATGCCGGCGGGTTTTTTCGGTGTCGATGAATCGCTTGCCTGAAATGGCCTCCGATCGGCGCTAGCAGGAGATGCGCGACGACTACGATTTCACCGACTCCGTTATCAACTATGTGCCGCCAGAAGGAGCGCAGCCGGCTCAGAACGTCAGCAACTACACCACGTCGGAGAACGATGAGGCAGGTTCGCTGATGCCCTGGAACTAACGACATCGTTGCCGTTGGACCTGTTCACTGATGTGTTTGAGGGTTTCGGCATCGTAGTCAGCGCCAGCTTCAATGACAGTGACATCAAGATCCGCGATTCGGAAAGTTCCTCCAGTGCCGTTAGCGGCGACATCAGCCTGGCGGATGAGGCCTACGACCTCACTGTCTACTACGAACGCAGCGGCTTCGAAGCATGCGTCAGCCAACGTAGGCGTTCGGACTTCACCGGCGAATGGCAGCTTCGCCGGCAACCGCACACTGCGTTACCTCGTCGACAAAGACATCACCGACACGCAAGTCAGCTACGCGTTCTCCGACAGCAGCAGCCTGGCCGGCTTGAGCTCACTATTCCAGATCAGCAACCTGACCAGCGAGGCCTATCAGACTTATGCCGAAGCGAAGGATCGTCCACTTGAGCACATTGAGCGGGGGGGCGTGCTTATCTGTTGAGTGTGAATTACAAGTTCTAAACAACGACCGCAACACGTGCGAAGGTCCGTTGGCGTTATGCTGGCGGGATGCTCTGTGTCAATCAAAATCGTAAGCCTCCCCACCTGGTAGACACCCAATAAGTAGAACTTTCTGGCATGTTTTCACCACCAGGAGGTTCCATGAAGAAGTCGAAGTTCAGCGAGACCCAGATCGTCTCGATCCTCAAGCAAGCCGATGCCGGAGTGCCGGTGAAAGACATCTGCCGCCAAGCCGGCATCAGTGTCGCCACGTACTACCAATGGAAGTCAAAGTACGGTGGCATGGAGGCGTCGGACCTGCGGCGGGTGAAGGAGCTGGAAGCCGAAAACGCCAAGCTCAAGCG
>NZ_JAVGJT010000037.1:0-6283 GCF_040948865.1 Pseudoxanthomonas sp. UTMC 1351
GGCGTCTCACTGGCGCGATGCCGGATGCGCAACCGCTATCGCGGTACCGGCGGAAACCTTGGCTCGTAGTCCGCCGATCCAACCGCTGCGACTGTAACGTGCAACTTAGTCTAATCAGATGCGCCACGAGTTTGCGAAACGCCGTGATGCGTGACCACGCGATCAGGCGCACCAGATCGTTGTCGCAGCTCAATCCGGCCCAAGCGCGACGTCGCCACGGCCATACGCGCCCCGCCCAAACAGGCGCACCGCGAGGTACATCAACCGGCGGCGCCAGAGCGGCACGCGCAGCACGGTCATGGCTTCCAGGAAGACCGCGTCGGCCTGGTCCTTGGTGCCGGTGGCGGTGGCATACAGATAGTCATGCACGATCGCGGCTTTCGACACGCTCCGTCGCTGCTTCAGTTCAGACATCGCAGACCAGCTCCAACGATTCCCGCGAAGCACACTTCTGTACTCTCTGATAAAGGACGAGCGCGGCAGCAAGAAGGCGCTCGCAAACCTGTTCGCTTGCGACTCCGTCGTCCGATCCCCTGTCAGAACACCGACATGCAAAATGAAATTCCCGAGCTCATGCGCAATCCCAAAGCGCTCTCGAGAAACTGACCACCCTTCCGCGTTCAAGGCAACAATGGGTCGATTCGTTGCGAACGATACGGCGTCGACCTCTTGAGCCATGCCTGGCACTTGGAGCGACCAGTACAAGTTCCCAAACATTGCCTACTCAACCGGAAATGCAGGCAATTTCAGTCCTGGCCCTCCGGTCACTCCTTTCGTACACAACAATGAGCTTGTCCTCGTTTATCAAAACGGGAGCGGATATTTCTACTACGTTACAAGTTCCGACGGCACTAACTGGTCGCAGCCAAAAGAACTCAGTTTTCAGGTGCCGCGGGCCACGCCTCCGTGGGACGGTACGGCGCTGGACAAGATAGTCAATCTGGGGTTTTTCCTGGCCTCGTGGCGATGCCTTCGGTGCTTGTCTGCAGCTTATGACATCAGTTTAGCCCGGCTGCCTCGACGAAAACTGGGCTGAAATAACAGGAGCTCGCGCAGACAATGGCCAGCCTGAACGGCAGCCCTGACATCAGCGATCATTCGGACATGCGTCGGCTATTCAGTCCCCTCAATGCTATCAATGAAGCGCAGTGGTGATGTAGTCGTATTGGTAGTCCGCGTGTCGTTACTTCGAGTTTGCTCGTCCGCTGTGACCAGTCATTCAACGAGAAGCAAGGACATGGCCGTGGCAGTGAATGAACCCTCAGCGTCACCCGGCCTCGGTGGCGCCCGGTCGTTAAACGTAATGAACAGTTCCGTCCCGTCCTTCTCGAAAGAGGCGATGCTCGGGGTTTGGTACCGGACCATTGGACGCTCCAGATGAACACTGGGCAGACGTTCGTCGCTCTCATTTCCAACCAATTCAAAGATAGCAACCGAAGCGTCGGAGTATGTGAGCGCAGCCATCGCATTCGCGGGTGAAAAGGCGATGCTATTGACCGACACGTCAGATGGTCCATGCGGATGCTTTAGCGTTATCTGGTGGCTGTTGTCGCGGCTTTCCAGCACGAGATCACATCTTTGATCGCCAGAGCGAATAATGTGCCGCTCGTCGTGGCTGAGCCTATAGATGCTGTTCGCCACACTGAGACGAGTGGAGCATGTCATGCCTCCGTTTGGCTGTATCTCCACCCCCTGGGCGTGCTCAGCCACAACGGCAACACCGCTTGAATCTACGGTGACCGACGTACTGTCTCTTTGAATAGGCATGTCTGTCACTAACTCGCCCGCTTTTCGATCAAACACCATCAGACGGGTCCGTCTCAGGTCAATGTCGCGATAGATGACAGCCACAAATCGCCCGTCCGCAGACAGGGACGCACGATCGAAGGGACGAAGCGCATCGAGTGGAAGGTTGCTGAGAGTGTCGTCACTGGGGCGATATGCGCTCAGTTGGCCGGTCCCAGGGTTGAGCACCAGCAGTTGTTCGCTCCCGCGACTGAACGTCGAGTCCACCACGGCGAGTCGATTCGAGCCATTTCCCGGCAAGACATACTCCATCAGTTGGCTAGGCATTCGGACTTCGCCATTCTGTGAGACGAAACAAAGCCCGAGGCCACCGTTACATGTGGCTAAGAATTCCGGCTCCGAGGTGGATGAGGCATAGACAGGTCCGCGTTCGGCAAGGACGAACGGTCCCATCTCATGGGTGCGAGCCGAGTCAAGGGTCAGAAATGGGAGGCGATCAATGGCGCTATGTAGGTTTACAAGCATCCCTACATAGCGAAAGCCATTTTCGGTTAACTCGTTAGCGAAGAGCGTGTTGAAGTTGCCCAGCAATGGCCACGCTGAGCTCCTCCCACATTCACGATCCGTTATGACGGCTTGCGCTGCCTCATTGAAGGCCTTCGGCGTTATCGCATTGCGCCACGCGTGCGAGACGTTCGACAGATTGATGAGGTCGTCAAGCTGGAGATGCTGGATGATGTTGTCCATCGCCGGTGTATATACGGTCGGAAGCAGGTTCCAATTCGGCGGGATAGCAAGGTCGTTGGGCATTTCGCCTTCTGCGAGTGCGAGGGTGGGGATCCCACACTGCAGGTTGCATCGTCTTAGCAACAGACGATATCAGCATCGATTTGCGCGGGAAAGTTCGCGGGCAATGGCAGGGTTTAGCGGGCGGATAAAAGATGCGGCGCTTTCGATCGGAGGCAAGACGGTGCCGATTCGGTACACGATGGGGCCGGGGCCGAATGTAGCCAGGTGGGAGCGGATCTACACATCGTCGATGCGGATAGCGGGATGGAGTTACCCGGATTTAATGGACACCTACTCAGCGGCGTCGATGTGCCGCTTGATACCAGACACTTTCTTGCCCGCGTCATAGCCCTTTTCTTCGGCACTATCACTGTTCTTCACGCTCTGCGCGTCCACGATCAAGAACCTGCTGCAGGCGTTGCGCCCCCGTTCTCGCGGGCCGCACCAACCTGATTTTTTGAGCGCCCGCTCCAGCAGGCTCACTCCTTCATCATCTAGTTCGCTCCACTTGGCAAAGTACGAGTGCACGGTTCGCTACTTCGGAAAGTCGCTGGGCAGTGCTCGCCACTGGCAACCGGTTCGCAGCAGGTACAACAACGCGCACCACACTTCATACTTCGAGAACCCGTAGGTCCACGCTGCGGGGCTTGGTCCGCTTACGCGCCTGTTCCAACATCGGAAGGATTTGCTTGAACCGTTCATGGCTCATGTCGCTGGGATACGTTTTCTTGTGCATCCGCAGAGTCTGCACTGATCTGGAAAGATTGTGAACAGGCTCTAAGGGTTACGAGCGGTCCAAGTTCGAGGACGCTTTCAGCCGCTACCTTGCTTCTGCTGCGGATCCTCTGCTTGGTGCCGCTACCTCCGCTACACCGCTACAAGCGAGCACTGGCGCGGGTTTGGGCGTAGCGGTCAAACCCCTGTAGCGGATGCAGCCGCTACCGCGTACACCGTCCCTGTAGCGCTTACGCTCCCTGTAGCCGCTACGCCAGCCCCTCCGCTACGCGGCAAGCCGGGGCGTAGCGGTGTAGCGGAGACAGGGGCGGTCGCTAGCAGCAAGTAAAGGAAGGGGTTCGACCGATGAGCGTCTCCGCCTAACTGGCCGAGTGGACTCGCGCCGGGGTTGCGCCACGCACCACCCCCTTCCCGCCGACGGCGCCACCCTGATATGCCGACAGATCGAGGCTTGCCCCTGTGAATGGGTGCGCCCTTGCTGCGCAGCGAGCAGAGCGGCCTTCAGCTTCCTTAAGTCAACGGCAACCCATGCGACGCTTGCCGCGCTGAACCAGCGGCGCCACCTGAAACTTCCAGATCCCGGCGCGACAAATCACCGCACTACTGAGGGCGCTATCGCATCGCACCCGGGGTAAGTGCGCACTAGGCTGACCGGTTGTTGTCCCGTCCTCCCCCTTCTCCTTATCGACGAGCGCCATGAACCACATCTATCGCGTGATCATCAATTCTTTCACCGGCGCCTGCCAAGTGACCTCCGAACTGGCGACCGCCTCGACCGGCGCTCGGACGACCGCCCGGCCTTGGCGCGCGGCCCAGAGCGCCTTGGCGCTGGGCATTGCCGCCTTGCTCGGCAGTACGGCGGCCTGGGCGGGGGGTAATGGCGGGTACGGGTATGGATACCCTGAGACTGGCGGCGAAGGCCCCAACTGGTCGGCCGGAAGCAGCGACACGGGCGCCGGTGGACGGGGTGGAGACGGCTGGGCCACCACCGGAACGGGCGCAGCAGGCGGCTTGGCCGGTCAGACCGCGCAGACAGCCACGACGATCATGACCACCGTCACCGGCGGCGTTGGGGGCGCTGGAGGTTCCGACATCAACATCGGCGGCGGCGGCGGCGGCGGCGGGACCGGCTTGGCCACGACCGGTGCGACCACGGTGGACCCGGGCGGCGCCCTGATCGGCGGCGGCGGCGGTGGCGCCGCCTATAGGGACTACGGCGGCGGCGGCGGCGGCGGCGGCCTCGCCACCACGGCTCAGGTGACCAATCGCGGCCTGATCCGGGGCGGTGATGGCGGTGATGGCTATTATGTGAGCGGTACTAGTCAATTTGTCGGCGGGGGCGGCGGCGGTGCGGGCGTGTTCGCCCACGGCGCTGCGCCGGTGGCGGTGATCAACGACACCGGCGGCACGATTGCCGGCGGCAATGGCAGTGGCCTGGCAAACAATCGAAGCTCGTTGGGACGCGGCGGCAACGGCGAGGGCGGCGCCCTCGGCGGCGACTGGACCGGACGCGGGGGCGGCGCGGCAGCAGGCGGGGCCGGTATCGTCGGCAGCCACCTGTCGGTCATCAACAGCGGCACGATCTCCGGCGGCCTGTCCGGCGAGGGCGTGCGCACCGAGGCTGTGCTCTTCCGCGGCGGCGGCAATCGACTGGAGCTGCGCCACGGTTCGACTATTGAGGGCGACGTGGTCGCGGTGCTCGGCGGCAGCGACGTGCTCGCTCTCGGCGGCGCGCAGGACAGCAGCTTCGAGACTTCACAGATCGGCGCGGCGGCGCAATACCGCCACTTCGCCGCCTTCGAGAAGACCGGCAGTAGCACCTTCACCCTGACCGGCCAAACGGCTGAGGTCACGCCGTGGTCGGTTCGCCAGGGCACGCTGGCGATCGCCGCCGACGCGGCGCTGGGCGATGTGGGCGGGGCGTTGACGCTGGACGGCGGCACGCTGCGCACGACGGCGGATTTGACCTCGGCCCGCGCCCTAAGCTTGGGTGCCGCTGGCGGGGCGATCCACACCGACGCGCTCACCGTGGTGCAGCTCAGCGGTGAGGTGTCGGGAACGAGCGCCTTGACCAAGGTTGGCGAGGGCACGCTGGAACTCAGTGGCGCCAACCGTTACACCGGCGCGACCCACATCAACGCCGGCCTACTGCGCGCCGGCGCGGCGGGCGCGTTCAGTGCCGCCTCGGCGCACACCGTGGCCCGCGGCGCCACCCTGGACACGGGCGGCTTCGATCAGACCCTCGGCTCGCTCGCCGGAGCCGGTGTGGTGCGGCTGAGCAGCACCGCCCACCTCACCGTCGGCGGGGACAACACCCACACGGTCTTCAGCGGGACAATCGGCGAGACTGGCCGCCTGACCAAGACCGGCACCGGCACGTTCGGCCTGAGTGGAACCAATACCTATAGCGGCGCCACCTATCTCGATGCGGGCACACTGCGCGCGGGCGCGGCGGACGCGTTCAGTGCCGCCTCGGCGCACACCGTGGCCAGCGGCGCCACCCTGGACACGGGCGGCTTCGATCAGACCCTGGCCGCGCTGACCAACGCGGGCACCGTGTCGCTGGCCGGCACCGTACCGGGCAGCACCCTCACCATCAACGGCGCCTACACCGGCAACGGCGGCCTCCTCGTGTTCAACACCGAGCTGGGGGACGACCGTTCTCGCAGCGATCGGTTACATATCCAGGGCAATGCCAACGGGACCGGTGCGGTCCATGTCCAGCAGGTGGGCGGCGCCGGTACGGCCACCGACCAGGGTATCCAGCTGATCCAGGTCGATGGTCGATCCGATGCGGTGTTCACCCTGCAGGGCCGCGCCGTCGCCGGCCTGTACGACTATTTTCTGCATCAAGGCAGCAAGACCGACCCCAACGACGGCGATTGGTACCTGCGCTCGGACCTAACGACTGATCCGACTGATCCGACTGATCCGACTGATCCGACTGATCCGACTGATCCGACTGATCCGACTGATCCGACTGATCCGACTGATCCGACTGATCCGACTGATC
>NZ_JAVGJT010000038.1:0-36397 GCF_040948865.1 Pseudoxanthomonas sp. UTMC 1351
AATCCCGGCAGCATGCCCGTCCTGCGCCCGGAAATTGCGGCCTATGCGGCCAACCAGGCCGCCGCCGTGCAGTTGTTCGATCATCGTGCCAACGACCATCTGGGCGCCCGCCGATCCGATGCCCAAGCCGGCTGGGTCCGTGTGAGCCAACACCAGGTGGACTACGGCAACGTCCACGATCAATTGACTACCGACAGCGACCGTTCGGTGCTGCAACTGGGCGTCGACCTCGTCCGGCGCGCACGCGCCGGACTGGGCTTGATGCTGGCGCATGGACAAGCAAATAGCCATGTGCGCTCGAGCAAGACCGGCTACACCGCCCAGGGCCAGGTCCAGGGCACCGCGCTGGGCATCTACGCGAACTGGTTCCAGGATTCGCAGGCCAGCGAGGGCGCCTATGCCAGCGGCTGGATACAGCACGGCCAGTACCGACATAGCGTGGACGGCGCCGCATTGGGCCAGGAGCGCTACGACGCACGGGCGACGGCCGCGTCGGTAGAAGCCGGTTACGGCTGGCGCGTGTACGACGGTGCCGCCTCGGCGCTGTACGTGCAGCCGCAGGTGCAGCTGACCTACACGGACTATCGGGCCGCCACGGTGACCGAGGCCAACGGCACCCGCATCGAGGCCGATCAGGCGGGCGGCCTGGTGACCCGGATCGGGGCCCGCCTGTTTGGTCATGCGCTCGGCGCCGGTAATCGGGTGCAGCCCTTTGTCGAAGTCAACTGGCTGCATCAGGGCCGAGACAATCGCCTGACCTTCGACGGGCAGGCGTTCAGTGCCGCCGCTATCGAGAATCGCTACGAGACCAAGGGCGGCGTGGTGCTGGAGATGAGCCGACGGTTGAGCGGTTGGGGCGAGTTGGCAATGCAGGAGGGCGAGGGCTCCTACCGCGATGTGAGCGCGCAATTGGGGGTGAAGTACGCATGGTAGGTCTGGCCCTGCAGGAACCAGAGGCCGCCTTCAGGGCGGCCTCTTGGTTTTAGGGGCCGGTCAAGCGGGCAATGCCGTGGGACGGGCCGGCGGCAACGGCGATGCGCTGCACCTGGCCCCCGGAGCGTCTTGCGTGCCAGCCACACGTCCTAATCGGCTTGCATCGCATGCCAGAGCCCTGGCGTCGTGCCAAGCGCCTTTGGACCACGGGATGGTTGCCACGCCGGCTACCACGGAAAACCGCCTTCTTTGTGGAAATCATGCCTGCCGGTATCCAAACGGCGGCATCCACTCTGGTTGGTTCGCACTGCCCAGGTTCGCACGTAGGTTCGCACCGATAGCGCTTTGTCAGAACGTGTCGCCTCGAACCTTTAAACCCTGAAGCGTCACCGTTCACGCGCGGTTGCCTCGGAAACAGCGCCTCCAACGGGGGCAACCGAGCGGACGGGGCGGGCAATAACGGCGGTCACTTCAACTTGATCCATAACGATGGCGCCACCAGCGCGGAGGTGTCCGGTCGCGGCATGGGGGCCTGGGAGTATCGGGTGCGCGCCTGCAACGCGGCCGGGTGTGGACCGTACTCCGGTGGAGTGGGTGTGCAGGTGCTGCTGCCACCGGCGGCGTCCAGCACTACCTCCTCGGTGAAAATGCAAACCGATCGCTCGCCGATCAAGATTGCTTGTTCCGTCCGCTGGACGCCGGTGGCGCAGGCGGACCGCTACGAACTGACCGCCTACAGCAATGGGCAGCTCTACCAGAATCAGTACAACGGGCCGAACACCTCCGTCGCCACGTCGATCAACCAGATGAGCTCTGCCTATTGTGCCCCGGCCCATGTCGTCCGGGCCTGCAATGCGGCGGGATGCTCGCCCTGGTCGGACCCGGTGACGCAGCGACTGGAGATCATCGAAGGCGGTGTTCCGGTCAGGGGAGTAAGCCATGAACAGGAATAAGCGGGGATTAATGGCGCTGAGCCTCGCGTTGCTCGGTCGTCCGCTTGCGGCGCAGGCGATGGAAGAAACCGTGCGATACACATCCACACCGACGCACTAGGTTCGGTCGTGGCCGTCAGTGATGAGGCCGGCAATATTGTCGAGCGGCGCGAGTACAAACCGTTCGGTGCGCAGCTGACGCCGGTGCTGGCGGATGGGCCCGGCTACACGGGGCATGTGCAGGACGCTACCACGGGGCCGACCTACATGCAGCAGCGCTATTATTTATGACCCGCAGATCGGGCGGTTCCTGTCGGTTGACCCGGTGACGGCCTACGACGGGCAGTGGCAGCACTTCAATCGCTATGCATATGCTTACAACAATCCGTATGCATTCACCGATCCGGATGGCCGACGCCCGGTATGTTTATTTGCAGCTCCTGTCATTCTTGGGGGTGCCACCGGAGCGCTTGCTGATTATGCAATTCAGAAAGCTGTAAATCCAGGGCAACCAGTGAACAAGGTGGAAGTAGCAGTTGCAGGAGCGGCAGGCGCCATTAGCGGTGGTATAGGCGGTGCATTAGTGGGTGCAGTCGATCGAGGTACAGTAAGTGTAGGTACTGCAGTCTCAGTTCAAGCAGTCGGCAACGCTGCAGCAAGCGCAATAGGCGCTACTGCGGGAGATTTTGCTGGAGCAGCGGCTAAGGGAACTCTTCAACGTATGGCTTCTTCATCAGCTCCAGGCGTGCCAAACATTGCTAGCACGACCGCATCCACCGGTACCGCCATTCCACGACAGGGGTTTACGCAGGCCGCGGGGTCACAGACTGGTCAGGCGGCCGCCCAGACAGGCATCGGCGCTGCGCAAAAAGACCTGGAGAAGAAGAAATGAAGAGATCCACCAGGGCGCTTCTCGTATACGAGATCGGAGGGGGGATTTTTTTCTGGCGATCTATCTTGTGCTGCATCTTCGTGGTTTGGAGTACGCCTTCAGATTCGCCTTGTATCCATTTTTAATTTTTCAGTTTTTTCTCTTGTTATTGCACTTTGTAGGCATCTACTTGGAGCGACGGAAATAGGTCCGTAGGCGGCCACCGGGCTGACGTATATGCAGCAGCGCTATTATGATCCGCAGATCGGGCGATTCTTGAGCTCGGATCCCGTGACGGCGAATCCGAACAACGGTGCCAGCTTCAAGATCACCAGGAGTTGTGCGCGCCACTACCACCGAGGCTATACAGTTCGTTTGACAGACCTGCCACATATCACGGAATGTATTGGATGGATATTCACTATGGGTCCTTTTCGGAAGCACGGTCCCGGTGAGGGCAGTGCAACCATTCCGAAAATAGGTGCCCCCGCCGCGGTAACAGCTCAACGATTTTGGAACATCGCGATTAATTTCCGTTTTGAAGTAATCGAGTCCTGCTAAACTTACCGCATGGCATCGATTAATCCTATTGCGCGCGCGCGAGACCTATTGCGCGAGTTCTTCCGCTTGCAGGCAGCGGCGGGCATCGTGCTCATGGCCGTGGCGGCATTGGCCATGGTAGTGGCTAACTCGCCCTGGCATGAAGTGTACGAACAGTTCCGCCAATTGCCGGTCGGATTTTCGGTTGGCGGCTTTGGCCTGATGAAAGCCGCCGAACTTTGGATCAACGACGCCTTGATGGCAGTGTTCTTTCTGCTGGTGGCGTTGGAGATCAAGCGCGAAGCGTTGAGCGGGCAGTTGTCCAGCCGCGATCAGATGATGTTGCCGGTGCTATGCGCTATCGGTGGCGTGGTCGCACCGGCGCTTTTGTTCTGGGGCGTCAATCACGGCGATGCCACGGCGATGCGTGGCTGGGCGGTTCCCACCGCCACCGACATTGCCTTCGCGCTCGGTATTCTGGCGCTGCTGGGGCCGCGGGTTCCGTTGGGCATGAAGCTGTTGTTATCGACCATTGCGGTGGTCGACGATCTGGTCGCCATCCTGATCATCGCGATTTTCTACACGCATGAGCTTTCCATCGGCATGCTGGCGTGGGCAGGTGCTGGTATTGGTTTGATGCTGCTGCTTAACCGGCGCGGCGTGACGCTGCTGTGGCCTTATCTGCTGTTGGGTGCTCTGGTTTGGCTTTTCGTGTTGAAGTCAGGCATACACGCAACTCTGGCGGGGGTGGTGACTGGGTTGATGATTCCGCTGCAAGGCAAGGAAAACGTCGTCGCTTCCTCTTCAGAAACTTCCCACTCGGAAACTTCTCCCCTGGAAGCGCTGGAGCATGCGCTCCACCCCTGGGTGGCTTATCTGATACTGCCGCTGTTTGCTTTTACCAATGCGGGGCTTGCGCTGGGCGGGCTGAGCATGAGCGATGCGATGGCGCCGGTGCCGCTGGGTATCTTACTGGGTCTGGTGTTAGGTAAGCCGATCGGTATCGTCGCGACCGCCGTCATCGCGCAGACCATCGGCCTTGCGAAGTATCCCGCTGGCATGGATTTCAAGGCGATGCTAGGCGTGGGCATGTTGTGCGGTGTCGGTTTCACCATGAGCCTGTTCATTACCAACCTGGCGTTCGGCCGGGCCGGTGGCCATCTGATCGATGCCGCGGTGTTAGGTGTCCTATGTGCGTCGGTGGTTTCGGCTTTGGTGGGTTGGGTTTGGCTGCGGATGACGCTGAAGGCTCCGGCTTAGGAGCGGTCATCGGTCCTGAGGTTATTTGCGGCAGATTGCAGCGCAATCAAGCCTGCCTATTCGCCATTGAACCTGCCTGTTCGCCATCCCTTCGAGAGGTCGGCCTGGTGAGATCTTACTGGCGAGATGCTCGCCCTTCCGAGCGTCGCCTCAGAAGATGTGACCGACGACGCTCGCGCTCGCCTCAATCTACTCGTCGCTCCGCAGGGCTGCCCGGCTCACCCAATGGATTGCCGTCAATATAAAAAATGCCGAGGTTTCGCGTTTGGATCAAACTCATCGGCATTGATCGGCAATTGCGTCAGCAGATTGTTGCGAAGATCACACTGATACAGATATTCCGGCAACGCCGGGCACGAGGTAAGTAGATTTCCTCGCAACGAGAGAATCGTCAGGTTTCCTGGCCAAGCTTGAGGTGCCGAGTCAATCCGGCAATTGGCTGCATCAAGAAAGCGCAAATCGCGCGACAAATCAGAGATGTCGTGGATCCTGGTATTTGCGGCGTTCAAGCGCTCCAGGTGGTTCGGTAGATCCGGCAGCTCGGCTAATGGGTCATCGTGACATACCAGCACCTTGAGCGAGTGCAGATCAGAGGGCAATTTTCCCAATAAATTATGTTCGCACCGCAGTTCAACCAAGCTCGCGAGTGAACCGCCCCGACTTTTCTGGAGGCTCCACTCTTTGAGAGGATGGAGCCATGAGCAAGAAGACGAAGTATTCCCCAGAAGTGAGAGAGCGATCGGTTCGGATGGCGCTAGAGTACCAGGGCGAACATGCCTCGCAGTGGGCGGCGATCAACTCAATTGCCGGGAAGATCGGATGCACAACGCAGACGCTGTGCAATTGGGTGCGACAGGCCGAGCGAGATCGGGGTATGCGCTCTGGAACGGCCAGCGATGAGCAGGCGCGGCTGAAGGCCCTGGAGCGCGAGGTATCCAGGCAAGACGGCAGCCGTCCAGGCACGAAACTCGCGCGCGTGGTGGAATGAAGCTCGGGCCGTGGACCTCGCGCATGCCGACACGCGTCATGCCCGGCATCTGGATGCCATCGTGATGCCAGCTTCCAAGCTCTACGGCCGCACCCTGCACGATCTGCGGCTGTCCGTGTTTGTCGTCTAGGTTACGGTGATGCAAGTGTGTCGCGCCGCACTGGCCTGCTGATCGCGCGCTTCATTTCGGCACATGAGCATTGTAGATTTGCGACGGCCTGATGAATTTCTTCACCTCGCCTGCTTCTCTGTCTTGTCCGGGGCAACGGCCTTAACCCACTTGTAAAGAATGTGGGCTGACACGCCAAGCCGCGCAGAAACTTCAGCGACGGAATACTTGCGGTCAATGATCTGTTGAACGGCTTCTGCTTTAAATTCCGGGGTAAAACGTTGGGTGCTCATAGACTTCCTCCTATGCTCAAATACGGGAAGTGCTTACGAGTCCCGGAGCATGTCCACCTCTCTTCGTCGATCGGAACCCAAAGACTCCGTCGTCGCAACATGACCCCGTATTCGTACTGGCGACGTACCAGAATCGGTTGCTAACTTCCCCATCGTCATGATCACACTTCCCTGCAAACACCCGACCATCTGCGCAGGCGCCCCCTCTCGACGAGAGGCTTGGCATTACGCGGTGTGCCGACATCCATCGCGCGGCTCAATGCGAAGTTCGAGCCGCATCGTGCGCGACCCGGGTAGGCCATTGGCATGTCGCCCGCGGGGGCATTTGGCGTCGGCACCGGATCTCACGACGGGATTGGGATTGATGACGGACGAGGTGCCGCGGCACCACGAAAATCGGACCCGCGGAGTTCGTTCGCTATACCCGAGCCATGCCGAGGGTGACGCGCCAGGCCGGACCTGGCGCGCACAAGCACACAATATGACTTGGCGCGCCTACGCGAAGCCTCGAAGGGGATTTACGAGTGGGCTCTGGATTACTACTGCATGTCAAAACAATCCGCGGGGGACACCTTCTGTTGAACCTCGGATATCCAAACTGAACCCCTGTTCGTGCACAGCGACAGCCTCATCCGGGAGAAAAGAACATGACCCTAACGACCGACCAAGTTGCCAATGAATATCCCATTCCATCCTATCGCTTCGTCGTCGCGATCGACGACGCGAAGATCGCATTCAGCAGCGTATCCGGGCTCGATATCACGTATGCCGTCATGGAGTACCGCGACGGGATCGGCAACTATTTCAGGATGCCTGGGCTCCCCAATGCCGTGACCATCACGTTGCGCAAGGGCGTCTTCCGCGGCCAGAATGCGCTCTATGAGTGGATCAGCTCCATCTCCCTAAACGAGGTCGAGAAGCGGGACATCATGATCAGCCTCACTAACGAGACAGGAACCGAATACCTCGTCACGTGGAACGTGGCGAATGCATTCCCCTCCTCGCTGACGACTCCGGCACTGGACGCGAGTAGTAATGACGTCTCGCTCCAGGAAGTCGTCCTGCAAGCAGAACGCGTCACCGTCCAGACGTACTGAAAGCACACGTGCACTACTCACCCGACCTTGCGAAGAGAAGGCCATGACTATCGTCACCACGTATCCAGGCGTTTACATCCAAGAGCTACAAAGCCTTTCACTGTCGGTATCGCCGAATGCGACCGCAATTCCTGCGTTCGCGATCGACGACAATGATGCCCGCTTCACCGAAAATACGCGTATTTCGTCCTGGATGGACTACACAAACAAGATAGGCGCCTTCGACAAAGACAATGTGCTGGACGTCTGCATGCGGATCTACTTCGAGAACGGCGGCGGCCGCTGCTATCTCATCCCCGCAAACCAACTGATCGAAGAGATTCCGAAACAGATCGACGTCACCCTGATTGTTTCTGCAGGGCAGGACATCACCAGTGCGGTCAATCAACTGTGCAGGAACGGCAACACCCTGTTCGCGATTCTGGATGGCCCGGAAGACGATCTCGACAACAAGCCATTCACCCTTGCGAAGCATGATAGCGGCCAATCACGGCCTTCGACGGAGACGGGCGCAGGCGCCATCTCGACGGGAAACAATCCCTTTGCGGCCGTCTACTACCCTTGGCTCGAGGCGCCCTGGTCGAACGTCGATATCCCGCCGAGCGCTGCGATGGCAGGCATCTACAGTATGGTCGACCTCACGCGGGGCGTCTGGAAAGCGCCCGCCAACGTCACGCTCCGAGGCGGCGTGTTGCCGAAGTATCCAGTCACCGACGACCTGCAAGGTCGCTACACGAAGGGGCCGAATGCCATCAACATGATCAGAGTCTTCGAGACTGGCGGCCCGACGGTCTGGGGAGCAAGAACCCGCGAGGACAGCGACCAATGGCGCTACATCTCCGTGCGCCGGTTGTTCAATGCCGCCGAGCGCGACATCAAGATCGCAATGAACGCCGCTATGTTCGAGCCCAACAATCAGCCTACCTGGGAACTGACTCGCGCTGCGATCACTAACTATCTACATAGGCTCTGGCAACAGGGCGCTCTGGCCGGCGCCAAGGAGTCCGAAGCCTTCTTCGTGCAAGTGGGCAAGGACGTCACCATGACACGGGAAGAGATCGACGACGGCCTGATGATCGTGAAGGTTGGCATGGCGGCCGTACGCCCGGCCGAATTCATCATCCTACAGTTCACGCAAGACATGAGCCACTGAACCTAGTGACGCGGCCGAGCGAGCACCTTACACCTACCAGGAGACATCCCATGCCGAGCCCCCAGCCCGGTGTCGTCGTTACCGAACGAGCACTGGCCTCTCCGCAAGGGGACGTCGGCAGCGCGATTCCCCTGTTCATCGGGTACACGGAACGTGGTTCGGCCTTCGATTTGCAGGTGGTTCCGAATTTTTCTTCCTATCTGGACGTTTTCGGCGGACCACCCGACCCCACGGGTGCGGCCGCGTCCTGCGTTCTGTACTACGCAGTCAGGCACTACTTCGACAACGGGGGCGGCGGCGGATTCGCTTTATCCCTCGGGTCCTATGACACCGCACAAATCGACGAGCATTTCGTACTCGCTCTCTCTGACGCCCGTCTTCGCGAGGCGATTTCCGGACAACCCCACATCACCCTGATCATGGTGCCGGATTCCGTCGTGATCCCGGATGCCGACGCGGCGTCTTGGCAGCAGACATGGCGCGCCGTGCTGGGCTTGTGCCAATGCCGACCCGGGTTGTTCGGACTTCTCGAAACACCCGACGATCCGCTTTGCCTCGCCGCGTGTCTCGCAGACTTCACGGATCCCGGCGGGGAATGGGGCGCCGCCTACTGGCCGCGTTTGATCGTCGAGGACGCCGACAACCGACGCGCTGTCGTAATTCCCCCGTCCACGACCTTGGCCGTAACGATCGAACGCAACGATGAGATTTCGGGAGTCTGGTCGGCACCCGCCAATCTGGAATTGGCCAATGTCATCAAAACAACGCAGTCGCATCTCCTGGCGGAACCGAGCGGACTATGGGCGCCCTTCAACCTGATCCGCAGCTTCCCCGGCCGGGGAACACGAGCCTGGGGATGTCGCACGCTGGCGCCGTCGCCCGACGCGCCGATGCGGTACGTCCAACTGCGCCGCCTGCTCTCTTACATCGAGCTCAACCTGACGCGGCTCGCGCGCATGTTCGTGTTCGAACCAAACAACGAGATCACTTGGTTCAAAGTGAAGGGCCAGATGAGCAACTGGTTGCACAGGCTGTGGCAGGACGGCGGCCTGCGTGGCACCGAGGAACAGGAGGCCTTTGACGTGGCCTTGGGTCTGAACGAGACGATGACCGAGGCCGACCTCCTTGCCGGAAAGATGATCGCGCGAGTACGAATTGCGGCAATGCACCCCGCCGAGCACATCGAGCTCAGTCTGCAATTCGACATGCCCGGTGGCACCGGCGCATCGCTCACATAGCTTGTCGGAGGTCATTGTGGACTACCTGTTCGAACCGGCGCCGACCACGCGCTTCCTGACCACCTTCCTGTTCTCGGGCATCCCGAGCCCGCTGGACATCGCCTTCCAGCGAATCAATGGGCTCAACCGGGAGTTGAATGTGACCATGCAGCCTCGAGGCGGGGAAAATGCCGCTAACCTCTATCTGGCCGACAAAATCAGCCACGGCGCGCTGGTTCTACAGCGCGGCGTGGTCCCGGTGACGCCGCTAACTATGGTTTTCGAGCAGGTCCTGAGCGGCGGACGCGTCACCTATGCAGACGTCGTCATCCTGCTGCTCAATCATCTGTCGATACCCGTGTGCAGCTGGACGATCAGCAACGCGTTGCCGGTGTCCTGGCAAACCTGCGACCTGGACGCCAACGCCGGAACGATCGCAGTCAATTCGCTGACATTGCGCTACCAAAGCATGCGTTGGCTGGGGATCAAGGCGTGACCATCGAAATCAGGGAACTCGTAATCCACGCAAGGGTCGCATCGTCGATGGAACCCACCTGGTCCCCGGCGACGCGCTCTATCGCTCAGGAGAAGAGCGAGGAAGCCCGCCTGATCGAAACCATCTCGCAGTCCATCTTGGACAAACTCAGGGAAGACGGAGGCGTATTCCGATGATTGGCCTGGAACGCTCGCTGGCGAAACTCTCTATCACTGCATTTGCGGATCGAGAGCTGCGGCACAAGGTCGGATCGCTCACCGCCATGTACAACCCCGACGCCATGCACCTGAACTACACGACCAACTATCAAAACAATCATTCGATCAACAGCAGCATCCAGAGCAACAACTACGCGATCACGCAGCCCGGCAACCTGAGCCTCGAGCTCGTCTTCGACGCCCGCATGCCGGGCAAGAAGAAGCCAATCGACAAACAGCTCACGCGACTGCGCCAACTTTGCTATGACGTCAATCCGAGTCGCGGTGAGCCGCACTTCCTCAAGATCAAATGGGGGAAGATGCGGTGGGCAAGTAAGGGCTATTTCTCCGGACGCATGCTGTCGCTCGACTACAGGTACACCCTGTTCGACCGTGATGCGACTCCGTTACGAGCGGCCGCGACACTGGTCGTCAGCGCCGACGCGAGCCTCGCCCTGCAGGAATCAGAGAAAAGCCTGAAATCCCCGCCTACCAGGATCCTGAAGGTACCTCCCGGCGGGGGCGGACTGCCCTTGATGGCCGCCTCTGCCAGCGCCGGCATTGCCGGTGGAACGGACTATCTAACCTTGGCCTGGAGCAACGATCTCGACAACCTAAACGACATCACTCCCGGACAGGTTCTCCAAGCGCCGAGCCAGGAAGGAGGATAGCGAAATGATGCCAGCCGTCGACATTTCTGTTGGACAACCGCCGCAACGTCTGAGCACGCTGCGGCCAAGCTGGATCTCCATCGAGCATCGGGTCAACGCTGTGCCCGTAGCCGAAATCACGCTGTCGACCGCCGGCAACGCGCTGGACATCAGCAAGTGCAGTGAGATCGCGCTGTGCCAACCGGGGAGTCCGGCCTCGATCTCGATCAAGGAAGCTGACGCCACGGACTCGGCCGTGATGTTCTCTGGCGTCATCGTGGCGCAGCAGCTTGACCTGAAGAAAGACTCCGCAACGCTTAAGTTGAAGCTGCAGCATAACATCGCCAGGCTGGACAGCACTTGCCGCTCGCAAGTGTTCTCCGACATCAGCGCATCGGAGATGATCCAGCGGTACTTTCATGAGCACGGCATTCCGCTCCAGGACCGAGCGCGGATGAACACCAAGCAGGAGCAGTTCATCCAGTTCCGTTGCTCGGATTGGCTCTGCATCCGGCAACTGATCGATGAAGGCGGCGCTTGGCTCATTCCCGAACCCGGCAAGGTCACGATAGCCCTGCCACGATTGTCGAACAAAGCGGATCGCACGCTGGAGCAGAATAGCGTCAACGCGCTATCCAGCGGAGAAAGCGGCGACCCCATCTTTGAAGCAAGCTGGCAATTCAACAATCAGCATCAGCCCAATGCCCTGGCACTGACCGCTTGGGATATCGCACGGCAGAAAACCATTTCCGCGCGCGCCAAGCCGGAAACGCTCGGTGCGCAGGCCATGGATCCCAAAGACCAACGTCCATTGAACGACATGCCATGGGTCATCGGCACGAGCACCTCCGTCACATGGGAGACACTTGAGACGATGGCCAATGGCGCGCTTCAACGGATCCAGGAAACGGCCGTGCAAGGAAAATTCAAGATTTGCGGCACCAACGGCTATCAGCTGGGACAGACGCTTGGCGTATCCGGGTTCGGCCGGAATTTCGACGGCAGGGCGATCATCACCGCGATCACCCATGTCTTCAGCAAGGCTGATTGGACGACGCAACTCTCGACCGGGATGCCAAGGCCCCTCGGCTCTCGAACTCAATGGCCGCGAATGGATGGCTTACACGTCGGCGTCGTCGCCGACTTCAAGAAAGATCCCAACAATCTGAATCGGATCCGGGTGTCCTTGTCGGCATTGGGTGACAGCAACAACGTGATCTGGGCCCGGCTATCCTTGCCATTTGCCAGCAAGGACAGCGGCTTCTCGTTCTATCCCGAACCAGGGGACGAAGTGGTCGTCGGCTGCTTCGATGCGGACTCGGACTTCCCATTGGTCATCGGATCCATGCACAACCCGATGAACAAGGCGCCGCTGCCCTTGACAAAGGAGAACGCGGTCAAAGGCATCATCGTCACGGAAAAGGGCAAGAAGATGTCGCTTACGTTCGATAAGACCGCCAACTCGGCAGTGTTGAGCACCGACAAGGACAAGGTGCAGTTGAAGGCCGGTGTAACAATCGAAAGCAAGTCCGATGCCGGCGTCGAGATCAAGGCCGACAAGATCGACCTGACCAGCTGATAGTAGCAACCGAGGATCCGGAATGAACGATTTGCTCGAACAGGTCTATGGGCGAGGCTGGGCGTTTCCGCCTCGGTTCACGCTCGCCGATGGCGCGTGCATGGTGGCCGGAATGGAGGATGTACGGCAGAGCCTGCTGATCCTGTTCAGCACGCTTCCAGGCGAACGAATCATGCGCGACGGCTACGGATGCGACCTGAATCAGTTCATGTTCGCCAACATCAGCTCCGCGCTGACGGCCGAAATCGAATCCCAGATTGTCGACGACGTCCTGCAATGGGAGCCACGCGCCGAGATTGCCAATATCGACGTTGGCCAAGGCGACATCATCCCAAGTCTGCTGCAGATCGAGGTGACCTATCGACTACGAGGCAGCGACTTCTCGACAAAGGTCGAAGGCCTGCTCGACACCGCCGACGGAAGGAGCGAATTCCAATGATGAGGCCCATCGTGGTAAGCGGCGACACGCTGAAGTTCGATGCGATGTTCGGGAACCGGCAGGTCACCGCCACAGCGCCAGCCCGGATCGTAGGCAAGGGACATGCCAGCATCGGCGGCAAGAAGATTTGCATCGCGGGCGACGAAGGCAAGGTGCAGATCTCCGCCGACTATGTGATCCCCTCAGGCCCGACATACGCCAATGGCAAGGGCACAATCACGATCGCCGCCTTGAACAGCGACCAGCTCGCGAACGAAGTGACAAGCGGCCAGGCGTTGATCATCGACGGAACCCAGTTCGAGGCCTTGTTCACTCCTACGGTTCCTGCGATCAGCCCCGGTGTTCCACCGAGACCGGATCCAGCATTCCCCTCGCCAAGCAAGGGCGCCGGACAGTTCATCGCGACACAGAGCTTCGCCAAGGCGCGTAGTAGCTAGAACGCGCACCACTGGCCCCTAAAACCGACGCAGGCCATGCCATGACCGACCCCACGACGCTGGAAGATCTGCTGCACGATTTTGGCACCACTGCGCAATTCAAATTGGACGACCGCTCCATCACGTCCGATCTGACGTTCGTTGAGCAGTACACCAGGCGTGTTCCTTTCAAGGATCCGAACGAACCTGGTGTCGCGTCCTCGTGGGCCGACTTTTTTTTCATGGGCGGAACGACGCCGGAAGAACTGGCAGGGATATATCGCGATCGGGCAATCGCTGGCGGACGCCTGCTACCCCAGCAAGCCATGCTGCTTGCGTTCCTGCAGATGCTACAGACCCCGCGCGCCCTGCTCAACACCTTCCCGCACACGCACCGCAGGCTCTATTATCAGCAGTTTTTGGGGCTGGCCGAGCGAGGAGCCGAATCTGCCAAGGTCGCGCTTTCGTTCGAAATAGCGGCAGGGTCGGAGCAAGTCCTACTTCCGGAGAACACGCTCTTCCCTGCCGGTCAGGATCGTCACGGCGCGCCCATTCAGTACTCGCTGGACCGTTCGCTGCTTGCCAACCGCAGCGAATGGACGGATCTGCGCTGGTGTTGGTGTCCAAGCGACGCGGAGGCGCCGATCGGGCTCGCCCGATCCTGCATCGTTTTCGACAAGGCACAAGACAAGCCCTGGCCGGAAGGCGGCATGCGTCTGTTCGTGCCAACGCCGGACGATCAGACCATCCTCACCGGCCGCCTTGTCTCCGGCGACTTGCTGGCCGTTCCGGAAGGCACGTTTACGTTCACATTGGCAGCCAGCATCGATAGCGCGCTGATCAGCCAGGCGCAGATCAGCGGTGGCGATACTTGGCTTCCGCTGACCAACAACACGCCTCCAGGTACGACGAACATGTTGCGATTCCAGCTCTCCGGTGGAACCGGGCCGGCGATGCCGCCGCTCGACCTTGGGGGCCTCACGCTCGAAGCGCCCGCGATCCAGATCAACTGCAAGGATCAGGCCTCGCTGCCGCCGATCGCATCAATCGCCGTCAACGCAGCGCCTGCGGTCACCGCAGGTTTCGATCAATACCTACTGACGCCATTCGGATACGGCGTCCAACAGGAACCAGTCGACGAGACCCGGTTGTATCTCGGTTTTTCGGGAATCCGGCCCGGGCAATCGCTCTCGCTGTTCTGGGAATTGCTGGGCGCCACGATGCTGCACATCGAATGGCAATACCTCAATGCGCTCAACACATGGGTCTCCCTCGATGCCACGGTCGTGGATAGGACGACGGGCCTGTTTCGCAGCGGATGCTGGTCCGCCGTGCTTCCTTCGGACGCGAGCGATACGGCTCTTTCCATGCCTGCGGGCCGCTTCTGGGTACGCGCTCGGATGGATAGCGCGCCGACCCCGGATGGCACGTCCAATTATCCCATTGTGGTCGGTGTACTGACCAATGGAATGACCGCAACCCTGCTCGCACCGGACACATTAGATGCGGAGACGCTGTCGCAGCCGCTTGCGGCAGACACCATTACTTATCCGATCGTCAGCATTCCCGAATTGACAGGAACACAGCAGCCGTGGCCCTCGTGGGGAGGAAGGCCGCAAGAAGCCACGGAAAGCTTCTTCGAACGCTCGGCCCAGCGCTTGTCTCATCGCAATCGTGCGCTGACGTGGCAGGACATGATCGAGCTCGTCAAGACGAGTTTCCCGTCGGTCTTCGGCGTTGTGACGCCCGACAGCTCCAACCAGCGCACTCTGCCCGCACAACACCAGCAACGTCTGATCGTGATCCCGTTCACCGCCGAGAAGGACAACGCCGACCCGCTGCGCCCAATGCTAAACGAGGCGACGCTGGACGACATGGCCACGTTCTTGCGCAGGCAGTCCTCGCCCTGGCAGAACATCGTGGTCCACAACCCCCGCTATCGCGACGTTGCCATCGATTACGCCATCCGATTCCGTCCCGGCGTCAATCCGGACTACGGCCACCGCCAGGTGCGCGAGGCACTGGAGCGCCGCTACATGCCTTGGGCCTTCGGCACGCTTCCCGCCGCGATCCTGGCCAGCCGGCTGGATTACTACGATGTCATGGCGCAGATCCAGGAGCAGCCGCAAGTGGATCACGTGATTTCCCTGACGCTCGATCACGGCACCCACGGCATCGTCGGCAACGACGATGAAGCGCTGATCCTGTCATGGCCTGCCGATCGGCCTGCTGAATGATTCTATCGTCGGAAAAGCGGCACAACCGCATCCGAAAAGGAACGCAAGATGGACAATGAGAGTGCGCTGTTCCCTCACGTTCGGCACGCCATCGACTTCGAGACGCTGTTACTTCGGGCACGTTCGGCACTAAGGGCGTACTCTGGCTCGATCTGGAGTGACATGGATGAACACGACCCGGGCATCACGCTCTTCGAAGCGCTTTGCTATAACGCTTCGGATCTTGCCTACCGCACATCGCTGCCTATCACCGACCTACTGACGCCACCACCACCCTTACAGGCGTTGGGAGGCGGCATCTTTCCGACCGCATTCGGCCCGCAGCAGGCATTGACCTGCAGCCCGATCTCCGAAGACGACTACCGCAAGGCGATCCTCGACCTTCACAGCACGGGCACGGACGACGGGGACTTCTACTTCGTCAATGCGTGCCTGATGCGCGAACCCGAGGACGTGCGATACCACTACTGGTACAACCACGACCTTCGAGAGTATAGCTTCGTAGAACCCGGCCCGACCGATGGCTCCACGGAGCTGACGCTTCAGGGAAACTACCACCTCTTCGTCCAACCCTCGCGCGTAACGCAACCTGATAACAGCGCGGCGAAGGCGGCGCTCGAAGCCTTCCTGCTGCGGCACCGGAATCTCTGCGAAGCAGTCAGTCGCATCATCTGGGTAGAACCGGACGACATCATCGTCAAGGCTGTCATCGAACTTCAGGACAACCTCGACACCACAACCTCCACCGCCTCGATTCTCGCCGACATCTATACCGTCATCGAGAACTACGTTACAGCTCCCGTCCAGCGCTACTCCACGCAGGAACTGCAGGCGCAAGGTTTGTCGAACGAGGCAATCTACGAGGGGCCGGAACTGCGGCATGGCTGGATTCCGAAACTTCCGCTGCCAACGGACTTCACCCGCCCCATCACCATCAACCTTGCCCGGCTAGTCAACGACCTGCTAGGTGTCGAAGGCGTCAAGCGTATCCGCTCATTCGCCGTTGAGGATGAGGTGGATGGGGAGCCTTGGATCTGGCGGTCGCGCGCAGGCACGTATCCCCGCCTGTGGGGCGAGCGCCCATTAGACATGCTCGCCAACGGCGCTGTGATCCAGCTCTTCGCGCACGGCATGAAGGTGACCGCGAGCGCGGAGGAGATTGCCGAGCAGCTTCCGACGCAGGCATTCATCCTGAACACTCCGGACATCATGCCGTACGGACGCTGGCGTGACCCGGCAAGGTACTACCCGGCCACCCATCAGCTTCCGCCCTGCTACGCACTGCTGCAACCGCCTGCAACGCCGGCCCAGACCCAGCTCCACCAGTTCCTGCTTGCGTTCGAGCAACTGCTGGCGAACGGGTGCGAGCAACTGGCAATGCTTCCCAATCTGCTCTCGTTCGAGCGCGCGCTGAACGACGTCGTTTGGGGCATGCAGTGGCCCTTTGCGGAACCGAGTGTCGATAGCGACGTCTTCCGCGACTGCGTCATCGCACTCAAGCTCTATCTGCAGGCCTGCAGCCACGACATGGACAAGGAGCTGTCCTACGTCGACTATCTGCTCGGCTACTTCGGCGGAGCGGTCGCGCAGCGGGACTTCCTGGTCGAGCCGAAGCAGTTCATGCGCTCACAGCAAGCCTATCTGGCAAGGGTCGCGGAGTTGACCTACAACCGCTCCAACGTGCGCGTCGGCATAGTGTCGGCGATGCAGCGGCGGATCGCAGCGCGCTTCGGCATCGGCGGCGCGGAGATCTTCAGCGACACCGTGCCGCTAGACCAACTGCCGTTCTACTTGGTGGAGCATCGTGCGCTGATGCCGATACGCCCAGACTCCATATTCGACGCACCGCAAACGCCTGCCAACATCGCCCTGATCACGCAAGGCGCCGTGACGTATCTGACGATCACGCTTCCCGCAGAAAGCCTCCCGGTGCTCCGCATCGGCCAGCTTGTGAATCTGTTCGTTACGGTGAACGAGGGGACGCTTCCCATCCGGGCATTGATGATTTCGCTCGTGGATAACAACCCGCCCAATGGGCAACGTTTCTTCCTAGATGTCTCATCCAACGCACAACTTCAACGCAACATCGCACGCATCCTGGACCCAGCCAACGACGTGGTCTGGAAGAATTGCGATGTCTGGCTAGAGGACATGTACTACCCGGTCGTATATGCGCACGACCAGAGTGGCCTGACTGATGACCAGAAGCGCCTGACCACTAGCCCGCAGAGTCCCTACCCCGCCCTGGTGAATGTCGGAGACCCCATCGTGCTCGAGGCCTCGGCACCCACCTTCTCCAGAAGAGCGCTCGCTGTAACGCAGCCCCCGCTGCGCGGAGAAATCGTGGCGATGGACATAATCGCCAACACCTATGTGGTGCAGCGCACCGACGGCGGCGCGTTCCCGCCGGACGATCGGCTGGCCTCGTACTACTGGTATCGCGAAGGTGTCGAAGCGGCCAGCGATCGCTTTTCCTTCGCGGTGAGCGCCGTGCTCCCACGAGATACCCTGAACCAAGCCACGACCGACCCCTATTCCACGAACGATTGGGTGGCCTCGACGATCCTCGAGGAACTGCCCTCCAACACCGCGCTGCTGGTCCATTGGCTACCGCACGATCAGTTCCGCAACTTTTCTGTCAACTACGCCCATTGGCAGAATGGCGCGGGAGCGCTGGGGGATGCTTCGTACAACCTGCTGCGCACCCTGACGCTCGGCTGCCTACCGTCCTCGCTTACCGGCATCGGTGCCATGGCCATCGCGACCGAGGCGCAGAAGTCGCAGGTCGTGGGGGACAACGGCGATGAATGGCACCGTGACGTCATCACCGAGAACAACCTGTTCTTCGTTCCGATGGAAACCACGGCGGACTGACGGCACCGTCGGATCACACATGACACCGCATCGGATCGATCGCCTGACGATTTCCATCGATGTGCCACCGCACATCGCCGAGCACTCCATGGAAGCCTGCAGCCAGCTCTTCCATACGCGCCTGCGCGCATTGATCGCCGCCGTTATGGATGACACGGGCCGCACCGACGTCCATCGCGTTATCGACACGCTGACGCTGGACCTCGGCGAGGTCGCATGGCACGCATTCCCGGAGCAGTTCTGCCGGCGCCTGGCGGAAGCGCTGTCGGCTGCGCTGGCCGATACCGCGCACGCCGGAGCGATGAACGGACACATGGCGGCCCCGCCTGCCGCACGAGGCTCAAGACACTCCTCCACATTTGCAACGGAACAAGCGCATCCGGAAGGATCTTCGGCCCTGAAAACGAGGGACTCGATATCGCGCCCATGCGCCTTGATGTCCTCGATGTCTTCGCCGCCACAGAGGCAGGGGAATTTCCACGATCGAGATGTCTGTCAGGCGCCAGGGCCGTCGGCTGCCCGCCCCGGCCAAGGCGGCTCGCGCGAACACAGGTTGGCAGCGTTGGAACCGGGACCGCCGGCGCACCCATCATCGAGCAGCACGGAGTTGTTCGACGGGAGCACGACATGGATATCCGGCAGTTCGGATGCGTGGCTGCTGGCCGATGTTGGACAACAGTCGCAGCTCTGGCTGACTCACTTGGCGGCGCGCGTCCTCCAGGGAGGAAATTCGCAAATCATGACGCGAACGCTCCAACCGGGCACGATCGTGGTGCTTTGCCGAGCTTTTGCTCCGCTTCTGCCGATGAGCGTCGCCACCGCGCAGCCCGACACTTTGCGCATCTGCGCCCTGCACTACTTCCAAAAGCATCCCAGCATTCCGATGCCGGAACCAGCCCCGCGTGACACCATTGAAGTATCGCCGCACTGCGGCCCATTGCTCAACGCGCTGTTCGAGCATTACGAAGACAGTTCGCCTGTCATGGCGGCTTGGCTGCGCACGTTGTGGACACATCCGGCAACTCGCGTGGCCCTGCGCCATCGTTTAGCGCCGGCCGCCTTCCGGCGCCTTGAGACCTGGTCGAACATGGAGATCATCACGCTACCCGCTGCGATGCCACACACCCAGCCTGCGCTTCGACCTGTCGCCAATGCGGGCGTAACACTACTCTGGCCGCTGCTACCCGGCTTGTTCCGACAGCTGGGACTCCTCGATGAGGATCGTTTCATCGATCGTGACGTATGCAGACGCGCCGCCCATTGCATGGATCATCTCGCCTGGGCGGACGCCAAAACGGACGACGACCGCTTATCGCTGAGCAAACTCCTGTGTGGTTTGCCGCTGCTGGAACCGCCGCTGCATTGCGAACCCGACGACAACAGCATGGGGGTCATCGACAACTGGCTGGAAACCGTCATCGGTCAGTTGCCCGCCTGGTCCCGACTAGGGAACCGTGCGGTGCGTCAGATGTTTCTGCAGCGTCCAGGATGGCTGCAATCCGACCTCGATGCGACTGTCCTGCATGTCCAGCCAGATATGTACGACGTACTCCTAAGCGACTGGCCGTGGCCGATTAACATCGCCGCGCTGCCTTGGCTTAAAGAACCACTAAACATCCGCTGGAGCGTCCCACCGCATGCCCACTAGGACCGTCTCATCGCAGCACTTGCCCGATCATGAACGACACGAGCAGGATTTTCCATCTCACAGCCGCACCTCCCCTGCGTTGGCCAGGATTCGCCGCTTGGCCATCTACCAGATTCGACAGCGCGAACAGCGCGCAACTGGGCATTGTTCTTGGCCACTCCCCGATAATGCCTCTTCTGGAATGTGCGCCTTCAGACCCAAGAACCATTGGTTCCCCTTCTTGACCCGATGCGTCTCATGGTCCATCAGCGACAACCTCGCGAACTGGTGAGGAAGCGATCTCGTATAGCGCCTCTTCCGTCGCCGGGCCGCTCAAGGCGCACCACTGCTGCAAGAAATGAAAGCGTAGCATTGTCTCCAGCGCGTACGGCTAACGACCTGGATGGCTCGTCTTCGGGTGGTGCGGGGCGATCAACTTCAGCAGCGCCTTCCACAGGACCACCCGTTCCATCTGCGCAAAAAAAACGCTTTCCGCCACGTCTGCTTGCGCTTGCCCGCGCACTCCGCATCTCCGAACGTCATCTGCGTCATCTATGCACCGCTTTCCTCAGATAGACCTGTAGTCCAACATCACGCGGGAGTTGTTCAGTACATCCCTAATTTCGCCTATTCGCCGTTCAAGGCTTTCTGATCCAACGGTTCAGCGTTATGGCCGCTGGATATGCCCCCACATATGAGCATCATCATTTCATCGCATGTTTTACACATGAGCGGCCGCATGAGTGCGGCAGTGCGCACTGCCGCTGATGGATTTGCCGATAATGATCATATGAGCATAGAGCTGGCC
Organism: Pseudoxanthomonas sp. UTMC 1351; assembly: GCF_040948865.1. Taxonomy (NCBI): domain Bacteria; kingdom Pseudomonadati; phylum Pseudomonadota; class Gammaproteobacteria; order Lysobacterales; family Lysobacteraceae; genus Pseudoxanthomonas; species Pseudoxanthomonas sp. UTMC 1351. The sequence continues at coordinate 20,717 of NZ_JAVGJT010000038.1, forward strand.
GCGCTGGTTGCCGAGCCTACGTCTCAAACAGTGATGCGTCTTACGTACTGGCAAGGTGAGAACGGTCCAACGTAAGCTCTGCCAACGCCGTTCGCGCTCTAGTTGAGCGTTGAAACCATGCGCTAGCGCTGGACAACGATCATTGCAGGGCGCTCTTTGAGCGCGCTCCGAAAACATACCGGGAGATACCGTATGCCGGAAGCCACCTATGACGTGAAGAAGAAACCCAGCCACAAAAGCGAGGCAATGGACACCCAAGGATACAAAGACGAAGCCAGGTCTGCACATGCCCTACCGTCTAAGCAGCTGACTACATCAACGGAGCGCAAGAAGTCGCCTCAAGGGCTGAACAGGTTTGGCCTGCGAGACCAAACGGAAGGGAGGAGATTTTTGCAGTTGCCCGCGCCTGACTTTAAGAAAGACACCGCGACAGCTCCCGAGTTGCGCATCGACAAAACCCTTGCACTGGTCCACGGGATAAACCTCAGCTACGCGTCGGCAGCAATTGAAAACAACTTTCTGCAAAGCGCATACGCGCGAATCGGCCCTAATGAGAGCAGCTACCACCGGCCTTCTGATCTTAGAGGGGGAGGGGCGATGGGCGTCTACACTCGCGCGGTGGGAATCGCCACCAAGAAATGGAGTGCAACCGGAATGGGCGTCGGATCGGGCAAAGGAATGGCGCAGTTGGTGATCAAGCCTGATGTACTACTCGACGGATCTCATGTCTGGCGCGCCGCAAGTATGGACAACATGGGAATGGTCCCCGGGTCAACGAAGACCGACGGCCTAAATGCACAGGAAAAATGGCAACAACAGTCGAAGCCTAGGAGAAATAGAGCGTTCAACGACTCGGTTATTGGCGACATTAAGGAGAATAACGAGCAATTGCATTGGGAAAAGCTGCCCTTAGATGGGCTCAAAGCGATTATCATCCATAGTGGTGACAAGGTGCCGAGCGAGCTGAGAGCCGCGGCTGAACGCCGCAACATTCCGATCATTACGGCTTCTGATAGCGACACCCTGAAAAGGGTGCTTCACTCGACAAAGCTGATTGACGAAGATGGCAAGTGGACATCATGACGCGTCCTGATAGTGTCGAGCCAACTGAGCGCCATTTCCCGACCTACTGTCACACGATCACGGGGTGGATGCTCCCTCTATTTCTGCAAACCGGATCGCCTTTGGGTGATGATTACACATGATGCGCCTGAACTCTCGCGGCGACCGGTAGCGCAAAGCGCTGTGCAGGTGGTGCTCACGGCAGTGTTCGAAGGCGATCACCAGGTTGGTGATGTTCCCGGACAATAGTTGAATCGCCGATAGTTCCATAGATTGGCGTCTCCACGGGAACCAGAGACTATCCCGATCCTGCGATCCTATAGACCCCTAGTTCCGTTGCGCGCCCGACTACGGTAGCCGCCGCCTCACTTCTCAAGTCCACCGAACCACTGGATACCGTCGAGACGCACGCCCTCGCGTATGCGTCCACCTGCCCATACGAGGAAGGGCTGCGTCCTAGGCGCTTCAGGCGCCTTACTGCGTACTCGCCCCCTCATTCCCCAAACCAATAAGCCAGCTTGGCGGTGGTGCTGTACCCTTTTCTTTCGCCCGCGATCAACTCCTTTTCGCCATAACCCTTCCAATAAGGAGGTATTGCGGTGCCCAGGTTCCTGTAGTAGTGGAAAAGCTGCTCCTTAGTCTTCACAATTGTCCACTCGCTTTTATTGACAAAAGCGACGGGGAAAGGTCCGGGTTCGGCAACAGCTGTCAGAAATCCCTTGTTTTTCTTCACGTCCTCGTATTCATGCACCATCATGTGGGTGGCGAAGCTCACCTGGGGGCCATGCCGAACCACGTTCAGCGGCTCGCGCTCCAACGGTCTCCTCTCGTCATCCTGCGCTACCAGCTCGTTAATTCGGTTCTTTACACCCTTCTCGCGCTCGCTGTCTGCTTCTGAAGCAACTCCAACGGGGCGGCTCGAACCGGAAAGGAAGATTATGTCGTGCATGTCGTAATCCCCCGTGTATGGCGTTATCGCACCTGCTTCAACCGCCTTTTTGAACGATTCCAAGGTAGCGGGCTGCTCGAGATCCAGATCGAACGTCCGGTCCATCCCGCTTGACCAGTCGTGCACATAGACGCCTGTAATTTTTCCGCCTTCCCACTTTCCGACCACCCCGGCCAACCCCATTTCACGAGCGGCATCCATAATGCTAGCGGCGTTATCTTTGCCGTAATTCGCTTCAACAGAGCTAGGTTTGATGGTTTTTTCAAGAATGTTATGCCCCTTGGCAGCCAGTCCACGGGACAATGCTTCGATCGTAAACTCTCCCGCCTCACGAAAACTAAATGCCGCATTCAACTCCGTTGAGGCCCGTTCCATCGCTCTCATATGAGACTCGAGGACGAATTTCTTCTTTACTTCTTCCTTTGCCGCGGATCCGGTTATTGTTCCTCTAATGTCAGAAGCCTTGGCGTGGTTATCGTAGGCCCCGCCCGAGTCCGCAAGGCCCGCATCTCCTTCACCGGGAGCATAGTCGGCATCGATGTCCTTCTGCAGTCCGTTGATCTTGGCAAGTGGGGCCCGTTGCTTCGTCTTGTAGGCTATATCCTGTGACATGCGGTGGCCCTCGCTGGTTCGCTGGAAATGCTTGGAGTCTGGACATTGAACTTCGTACCTTGATAGTCCCGATCCGCCCCCTCCCGCTTTCAGGATCGGTCTGATCTGGCGTCCGGCCTCCCTTTGATCCATCCCCCGTTTATGCGTTTTCGCAAGCCAAGTGTCCGCTTACACGTCACAAGGCGTTGAGTTGGTCAGTCGGGCACCGGGATCAGGGCGAGATCCCGCTTCACCACCGCCCGCACTGGATATCCCGCGCGCACCGTCAGCGTTGGCTGCAGATCGAGATTGCGGCGCGTGATCTGCTGGCCGACTTGATTGACGGTTTCCTGCGCGCTCTGGCGAATGGCGATGACGATACGGCCATCGGCGTCGGCGCTGTCAGGGGCAGCCAATTCGGCGCCAACGCCCATCAACGTTGAGAGCGCAGCACCAGCGAAGATGCGCCCCAGGTGTCCATCCACATGGTCTTCCAGGCCGGCCTGCCCCGCCACATCCGTGGCCGGCAACCGGTCGAGCACGAGCGAAGAGCCGTCCGGCCGTATCAACCGAGTCCAGACCAACAGGAGGCGACGCTGACCGTAGGTGGCCTGACTGTCGTACTGACCGAGCAGGCGTGAACCCTGCGGCACCAGCAGGAAGCGGCCAGTCACCGAGTCATAGACGTGTTCGGTCACGGTCGCGATCACCTGCCCTGGCAAATCGGAGCGGATGCTGGTCAGCAATGCGGCCGGAATGACGGCACCGGCCATCAGTTGATAGGGCGAGCGTGGCCTCTGCAGTTCCGCGCTTCCGTAGATTCGGCTGTCCGGCTCGGCATCGATGAAGGCCTGCTTATCTGCCTGCTGGTTCTGCACAGCGTAGTCGCTCCTGGGCGCAGCCGCCGTCGGTGGCGCCAGTGCCGCATTTGGCGGCGACACATCATCGATAGCGGGAATGGACGCGGCTTGCGAAGATGCCTGCCGACCTGTCTGGAAGAGCACTTGCGCCTTTGCCACTGCATCGGCTTCGGCCTGCAAACGCTGTTGCTCAGCGCGAGCAGGCTGCTCCAACGCGTCTGCCTTGTCGCCTCCTTCTATGGGAGCAACGTCTTCGTCGTCCCCCCTGGCAGGCGTCGGCACCTGTCGGTAGTCGCTTGGCAAGGTCTGCAGCCCTTCCGCTGGGGTCACCCGCTCGATGTTGTGCGTGTCCTGCGCGGCCGGTGCTCGATCCGACGCACGAAACGCCCACAACGTCACCAGCAGCACGCACAGCGCCAGTCCGCCGACCAGCACGGCGAGCGTGCGCCGATTAAGCCGCGTGACCGGGGCTGGCTTCGCGCGCAGTTCGAGCTTCGCCGGGTCTTCCTTCGGCGGCACGTTCATCGCCGCCGCGTCCTCTCGTCGCTGCGCTCGATGCGAACGACCTGCTGCTGTTCGCTGCCCAATCGCAGTTCGGCCGCTCCAAACAGCCGATCGACGATGATGTACGGCAGTCGCACCCGATAATTGACCAGCTGCGTGCCGCCGTCGGCACCGATTACGAACACCGGCGGTAGCTCCCCCTGCGCGATGCGTTGCGGGAACTGGATATAGACCTTGCGACCGTCATCGAAGGCGCGCAATGGCCGCCACGCGGGCGCATCGCCGGTGATCGCGTAGTCAAAGCGCAGTTGTTCCAGTGCGATGGCCTCGCCCACCGGCGCCCTTGCGGAGGCGTCCCGATTGCGGGCGCGCAGCGTTCGCACCCAATCGCCTGGGTACTCCCACGACACCGACGCCATCCACGTCTGCGGCGTTGCAGACAACTCCAAGTGATAGCTGCGCCGATCGGTATTGATCACCAGGTTTGTCTGTAGGTCGCCGCGTGACGGCTTGACCAGCAGGTGGACGCGCTCATCGGCAGCGCTGCCGCTGACCGTATCTCCAATGATCCAGCGTACGGTGTCGCCGGCGGATACCGAAACCAGCTTCTCGCCCGGCTGCAGCGCTAGGTCGGTGACCCGGCCCGGGCTGGCATAGACCTGATACAGCGCGCCGTGGCTGTACGGCCAGACCTGCATTGCATTAACAAAACCGTCCTTCACCGGCTCGATGCGCGCCGCGCTGTTTGCAGTGACGACATCACGCCGTGGATTGACAACACTCTGCATCGCAGTTCCACGGGGGATCGGCTTCAGTTGCCCGGGCAGGGGCAACGGCCTCGGCACTTCGACCACTTCAACCGGCGCTGGCCTTTCGGCCGCCGGCAACGTCTCGACCTCCGTCATGTCGTCCAGTGCGATCTCCGGCGCCGGCTGCGCACTCGCGCATGCGCTCGACACGAAGCACAACGCGATCGTTGCAACCCATCGGTTCATGGCATTTCTCCCTCCGCAACCGGGCCGAATTCCCGGCTCCAATCCAGACCATTGACGTAGATACCTAGGGGGTTCTTGCGCAGCCTTGCTGCATCGCGCGGTGGCTGCAGCACGATCGTGACGATGGCCGTCCAACGCTCGACCGCACCAGGCGACCCGTTGATCGTGCTGCGCTCGGTCCAACGCAGTTGGAACGAGGATCCTGATGCACGCACGACGCTGGTGACCTCAACCGCCACTGTCATCTTGCCCACGCGCGCGAACGGATCGTTACTGCGTGCATAGATATTCAACGCGGCTGCGCCGCGGTCGGTAGCATAGTCATAGGCCTCCAGCCAGTTGTTGCGCAACACCACCGGATCCAGCGGCAACGCGCGCACGTTGCGGATGAAGCGCTCCAGCTCGCGCGCGATCTGCGCATCGGTCGGCTGGTAGGTCTCCAGCGCCGGCGCGACCGCGCGCACCTGGCCAAACATGTCCACCTCGACGACATATGGCGTCACCGTCGAGCGGCCCAACTGCCATAGCAGCCCGCCGACCACGATCAGCGACAACGCCAGGCAGCCGAATGCCATCCGCCGCCAGTTGCGCGCCTGCACTCTGGCCGCGCCGATGCGCTCGTCCCATACCTGCGCCGCCTTCTGGTAGGGCGTGACCGGCGCCGGCGTATCGGAATAACGAACCTCTGCCCGCTTGAAGCGCATCTCAGTCGCCTCCCTGCAGAGTCGGACCGGCGCCGCCTCCGCCGCGGTCGGCGCTCCGCGCGACGTGTGCCGCTGTCGTCAAGCCGCGTGCGACCTGCTGCTGGCGTTGTTGCAAACGGTGCACCCAGGCCGGCGATCCGCCGGAGGGACCGCACGCTTTGCCCCCGGCCATCGCTGCGGCCGGCACATGCGACGCCTGCGGCGCCCGCCCACGCGTGCCCGCGCCCAGCGCGCTGCCGGCGATCCGCGCCGCGCCGACCGCGGCGGCGCCGGTGGCGGTGGTCACGCCGGTCGCCGCCAGTGCAACGCCTGCCGCGGCGCCGGCGCCCAGCTGCGGTCCGCCCGATACCAAGCCGGTCGCCATCCCGGGACCGAACAGCCCTAGGCCGAACAACGTGAGCGATCCCAACATCATCGCCAGCGCGTGATCGATGGACGGCGCAGTGCCGGGCGGCAGCGTGAACTCATCGAACAGGCCTGCGCCGATGCCGACGATCACCGCCAGCACTAGCACCTTGACCCCCGAGGACATCACGTTGCCCAGCACCTTCTCGGCCAGGAACGCTGTCTTGTTCCACAGCGCGAACGGCACCAGCACGAAGCCCGCCAGCGTCGTCAATTTGAACTCGATCAGGGTGACAAACAGCTGCACTGCCAGTACGAAGAAGCTCAGGATCACCACCAGCCATGCCAGGAACAGCACGGTGATCGAGTCCAGGTTTAAGAACACGTCCGGGAACCCCGACATCCGCTCGATCTGCTCCAGCATCGGCCGCCCCGCGTCCACGCCAACCTCAGCCAGGCGTCCCGGTCGCAGCAGTTCAGCCTCGCTCACTGTCGACCCGGACGCCAGCAAGCCGAGGCCGGCGAAGGAACGGAACACGATGCCGGCCAGTGCGTTGAAGTGGCCGATGATGAAGGCGAAGGCGCCTACGTAGAGAATCTTCTTGATCAGTTTGGCGATCACGTCGTCGTTACCACCCATCGCCCAGAACAGCCCGGCCAGGGTTACATCGATCACGATCAAAGTGGCGCTGAGGAAGGCCACCTCGCCGCCCAGCAACCCGAACCCGCTGTCGATGTACCGGGCGTAGACGTTGAGGAAGCGATCAATGACGCCGAGATCTTCCACGCCAGCTCACTCGTCCTTCGTCGCGGGCGGCTGGGCCTCGGGCAATGCCACCGCTTCGGGCGTGTACTTCGCCTTGCTCTCGCCCATGAAACGTTTGCGCATGGCCTGCGCCGAAGCGACGCACAGTGCCTCGCTGACCTGGTCACGGTCCTCCCGGCACAACCGGCGCACTTCTTCCAAGCGCTCGGAATCGCGGGCGAGTTCTTCGACCTCCTCGGCCGAAACCTGTGGCGCGGCCGCCGGCAACGTTTCCGGTGTCGGCGTCTCGCGACTGCAACCGGCCACGAGGAGCACCACGCCCAGTACGGCCAAAATCGAATATGCACCTTTCATCTCAGTCACCTCCTTCACCAAACAGCCGCACCGATTCGCTGGTGTACGGCGTGCGTGAGGTCATGAAGCGCCGACGCAGTTCGCGCGCGCGTTCTTCGGCTGCGACCGTGCGCGCCTGCTCCAGCGCGGTGGCCCTACCGTGCGCGGCATGCAACTGCTGCGCCTGGATTAACTGCTTCGCCTGCAAGGCCAGCAGTTGGTTGGTCGCCTGTGCGGCCTGCAACGCGCCAGCAGCCGATTGGCTAGCCCCGACAAGATCGGTCAGCACCGTCTCATCGTCCGCGACGTTCTCCACTACCTGCGCCTGCAACCGGATCGCAGTGCGCAATGCCTCCAGCGAGCCGGTCCAACGCTCCTGCGCATCGGCTTGCAGTTGCCCGCTGGTGACCTCGCCGCTGTAGCGCTCCGGATACAGCCGCGCGAACTCGCGCTGCGCCTGCGTGACGTCGAACGACAGGTCGCGGGCCTCATCCAGCAGTTGCTCGGTGCGCGCCAGTGCGGCGCGCAATCGCGTCAGCGAGTCCAAGTCCAGCGGCTGCAGATTGCGCGCCTGGTTGGCCAGCATCTGCGCCTCGTTCTGCAACTGCTGCACCTGCTGGTGGACCTGCTCCAGCGTTCGTGTAGCGGTCAGCAGGTTCTGCTGGAAGTTGGCCGGATCGAACACGGCCATCTGCGCCCGCACTGATCCGGTTACAGCCAACCCGATCGCAAGCGCCCCTCCTGCACTCAAGGCAACTCGCTTCATATGAAGGTCTCCTCGCGTTTTGCAAACTGCTCCAGCAGTTCCGCGGCCCAGCCGAGCCCCTGCCGGCGCAGCCAGCCTTCGGCGAACCTGTCCGGTCCCGACTGCGTCAATAGTTCGTCGACGGCTTGCTGGTGCTCCGGGGTCGACGCACCGGCGAAGGCCAGCGCCACCGGCCCCAGCTCCAGTTCGAACATCCGGTTGCCCAAGCGCGACTGGAAGTAGTAGTCGCGTTTTGGCTGCGCCTGCGCGACCAGTTGGATCTGCCGCGCATTGAGCCCGAAGCTCGCGTAGGCATCGCGCAGCTGCGGTTCCACAGCCTGCGGGCTGGGCAGGAAGATCCGGCTCGGACAGCTGTCGATCAGCGCCGAGGCGATTGCCGAGCGCTGGATGTCAGCCAGCGACTGAGTCGCGAACACTACCGCCACGTTCTTCTTGCGCAGCGTCTTGAGCCATTCGCGGATGCGCCCAGCGAACACAGGATCGTCGAGGAAGGTCCAAGCCTCATCGAGCACCAGCAGTGTTGGGGCGCCGTCGAAGCGGCGTTCCAGACGATGGAACAAGTACGTGAGCACGGGCAGCACCGCGCTGCGCGTATGCATCAACGCCTCCATCTCGAACGCCTGCACATTGCCCTCACCCAGTCGTTCGGTTTCGGCATCAAGCAAGCGCCCGTGCGGTCCGCCCAGTGTGTAGGGCTGTAGCGCCTGGCGCAGCCGGTTCGCCGACAGCAGCGCGGAGAATCCGGTCAACGTACGCTCGCCGAACGGGGCCGAGGCCAGACTGCCCAACGCTGACCACACCGCATCCTTGACGCCGGGATCGATCTCGATGCCCTCGTGCGCCAGCAATCCGACAATCCATTCGGCCGCCCAGTTGCGCGTCGCCACCTCATCGATGTCGGCCAGCGGCTGGAACGCGATGGCACCCTCGCCGCCGAGGTCGTAGTGCTCGCCACCGAGACCCAGCACGGTCGCACGGATCGAACGTCCGGTGTCGAACACGAACAGCCGTGATCGGTCATAGCGCCGGAACTGCAGCACCAATGTCGCCAGCAGGACCGATTTGCCGGCACCGGTCGGTCCGACGACCAGCGTATGGCCAACATCGCCGACATGCGTCACGAGCCGGAACGGCGTGGCGCCATCGGTGCGGGTCACGATCAGCGGCGGCCCGTCCAGGTGCGCATTGCGCTCCGGCCCGGCCCACACCGCCGACACCGGCATCAGGTGCGACAGGTTCAAGGTCGAAACCAGCGCTTGGCGCACGTTGGCATAGCAGTGCCCGGGCACCGTCGACAACCAAGCCTCAATCGCATTCAAGGTCTCGGAGACCGCGATAAAGCCGCGGCCTTGTACCACGCGCTCCACCGCCTTGCGTTGTTCCTCCACCGCGCCGGGATCAGCATCACTCACCGCCACCGTCGCAGTCATGTAGCCGAACGCAACGGCATCGCTACCCAATTCCTGCAGCGCCGCGTCGGCATCAGCCGCCTGGTTGGCCGCATCGGTGTCGATCAGCGGGCTTTCTTGCTGGAAGATCGTTTCGCGGAGCAGCGCTACCACCGACTTGCGCTTGGCGAACCATTGTCGGCGCAGCTTGGTCAGTTCGCGCTCTGCCTCGGCCTTGTCCAGGCAGAGAAAGCGCGTGACCCAGCGATAGCCGAAGCCGAGCCGGTTCAGTTCGTCGAGCATTCCCGGCCAGGTTGCATCCGGAAAGCCACGCACGGTGATCGCGCGCAGATGCCGCTCGCCCAGCTTCGGCGCCACGCCGCCCGACAGCGGAGTATCGGCCAACCAAACATCCAGATGCATTGGCGCCTCTGGCACCGCGACGGTGTGCTGCGCGTTGGACACGACGCCGTGCAGATAGGTGAGCGTCGCTGCATCGTCCAGCCAGGCGATCTCCGGCATGACGCCATCGAGCAGCGCCAGGAAGCGGTCGGTCTCGGTGACGAACGCGTCGCGCTGCTCGCGCCAATCCACGCCACGCGAACTGCTGGCTTCGTACAGCAGCCGGGCCACCCGCGCTCGCGACTCCGGGGGCGGCAGCCAGACCACGGTCAGGAAATAGCGGCTCTCGAAATGCGAACCGGCTTCCTCGAACGCGCCGCGCCGTTCCTCGTCGACCAGCCACGACAGCGCTTCCGGGAAGCGCGAGTCGGGATAGCGACTGGCGATGCGGCGTTCGGCCTCGACGAAGATCGCCCAGCCCGAACCAAACCGTTTCAGTGCATTGTTCAGGCGCGCACTCACTGCAACGAGTTCAGCCTCGGTCGCACTGTCCAGATCCGGGCCGCGGAAACGCGCGGTGCGCTGGAAGCTACCATCCTTGTCCAGCACCACCCCGGGTGCGACCAGTCCCGCCCACGGCAGGTAGTCGGCAAGTTGCGCGTTCGTCCGTCGATACTCGGCCAGACTCATCATGGCGATACGTCCAGAAAGGGCTTGTGCTTGATGTGGCGCGCGAATACCTCGACGAACCGCGCGTCCAGCCTCGCGCCCCATACCCCCAACGCATGACCGACGATCCACAGCCCCAGTCCCGGCAGCCATTGCTGCAGCCCAATCCCAATCGCTGCCGCCAGCGTGCCGTTGACGATGGCCAGCGAGCGCGGCGCTCCGCCCAGCAGGATCGGCACGGTCAGCGACCGGTGCAGCGGCATCTCAAAGCCTGGCGTCTCGGCGCTCACGTAACCACCGCGCCACCGGCAAAGCTGAAGAACGACAGGAAGAACGAGGATGCAGCGAATGCGATCGACAGTCCGAACACGATCTGGATCAACCGCCGGAAACCGCCAGACGTATCGCCGAATGCCAGCGTCAATCCGGTAACGATGATGATGATCACCGCGACGATCCGCGCCACCGGCCCCTCGATGGATTCAAGTACTGACTGCAATGGCCCTTCCCACGGCATGTCGGAGCCGGCGGCGTGCGCGCTGGCGGCCAGCGTCAACGACAGCAGCATCGCCGCGCAACCATTGGTGCGCTCGATCAGCTGCCTGCGGGCAGGAACATATCCATCCGTCATCAGGAACCTCGCCAAGATCAAGTCACCGCCCCAAGGCCGCGAAGCAACCATGTCGGGGGAAGACAGGTTTCGCCGGGAGCGGTGGACTGACATCCTTCCGTGGCACCGCGCATGCCAACAGGGAGGAATCTCGCTCATTGCGTCGTCTCCCTTCTCCACGTGTAGACCGGCGCTGAAACCTCCCGCAAATCTACTCTCTCGGTCGCAAAGCGAGGGCCAATGTTAGGAAGGAAAGAATGTCCAATCGTCCGGACCATTGCGGTGGAGGGCGCGGTCGTGAACCGGCACTCGCAATTCGAGGCGCTAGCGTGGGTGGACTCCCGCAATGGCCTTGCAGCAGATACGCGCGCGACAACGTCTTGCAGGCGGTCCAGTGATTCTTCGATCACTTGCTCGGGCCATGCCCGATCCGACTAGCGACGTCCGGTTCGGTTCTCCCAATGGCGCCACGGATCGCTAGTCAAGTAGAGCGCGCCAAATGGGGTGTCGCGGGGTGAGTATCCAAATGCGGTCCCGGCCCGGCAGATCGAGATCGCGCCGCGTCTTGCCTCGCGCGATGATCTGGCTGCCCGGGTGGGGATTGCCATCGAAGGCGAGACGATGCCGAACCACGCCCTGGACTGTCCAGATGGGCGGGATAGATTCCGACGTACACTCTAGCCGTCCGGTGCGACGAGCCTTGGTCGGATCGTTGAAACGTCGTATTCCTCCCTATTCTCGGCGAAGCTATCCGGAGACTAGCCAAGAACCGGCTTAACCGGCGCCGACAAGAACGTCTGGCACGGTCTGCGACTTCCTCTGGTAGCAGCGCTGGGAAGAGACCGAAACAACTCCCACACCGCCCCGGCAAACATCTACAGGGCCAATGGGCCGGATCGCATCACCTGCATGGCGTGAAAAGAGGAATGCCTTCTTCGACAGCCAACGTGAATGTGAATGCTCGGGCTCATGGGGCCAAAGACAATGCCTGCAATTGGCGCGGACATCGTTTCCGATGAGCTGGCTGGCACTGGCGATGCATCGCAGCCCGGTTCGATGGCTATGCGCACGGCGCCATCGCGATCGCCGTAGGGGTGATTGCAATCGGAAGATCGATTCTCCTAGACGATTGCTTCGCGCGGTGTGCGGCGAAAAGTCGCCGGCCGGTTCAGCCGTTTGGACAAAATGACGTATCCCGGTGAGCGCCAGACATTTCGCTGCGCGGCGCGGGATGCGAACCAGTCGACATTGGTCCGACCGCATGCGGATAATACTATCCGCTGGTATATCGTCTGCTTCCCACAGTTCTCGTGCAGCCCCTCCCTGGAGTTGGAGCGGCCATGCCGCGAGCGCCTCACCCCCTTTTGAGGGCCGAGTGTCGCGCGTTGGCGCTGACATGCGGGGCGCGCCGCTCGCCGCCTAAGCGCTGAGGGCGGCGCCAGCAAACGGTGGGAAGACCAGGCGCTGGCGCCGCGCTTTCCAGTCATGCGCTGCGGCTGGGCCAGGTGGCGGTCACTGGACGCGGCGCGCTCAAGCCATTACCGCTAGCCAGCCACCCGGATGCTTGTCGCGTCCATCCAGGCGCGGTCGTTCTCGGATTTTCCACCGCGCCGATGAATCAGCGCAGTCTCAGAAATGACTTCTGCATATGCATATCGATAAGAGCGCAACGCCCCCAGCTCAATGCACGACACCGGGCTGGCCGGAGAGTTCGAGGCAAACACCTGCGCTGAGCATTACGGGCGTTGCCAACCGCCTAGAGCACGTCGTGAGCCGGCTGGGCGGCCTGAGCATCAGCTCTGCAGTGCCATTGCATCTTCGGCTATCGCTGAAGCCGAAAAGCACTCTGTTCAAGGAAGTAGAACGATCGGTCCGGGCGCATATTGATGATCGGACTGCCGCCTCTTGCCATGCGACGATCGACGCGATCGCCAGCTGGAAGCGTTCTAAGCAATGCCCTCTGGCTCGCACCAACTGGAAAGACAGTCCGCGGGCAGGACAAGTTGAACGTCTCGACTTGTGGATCATTGAAGAGGCATATCGGTTGAGCGTATTTTCTCGGCCTGAGTCGGGCTGGGATGACGAACACAACTGCTACGCCTACGCCATGAAGTGCCATGCCCCAGGAGGCGTCGGAAACAATTCCTGTCCGGGTCGATTGGCGGGGCGTCTGACGAAGGGGGATTTTGTCTCGGGTGTTATGGCGGACGCACGACATCAGGATCTGGATGTCAGGATCGACGGCACAACTCCGGATTGTGTACCCAGCGAGACGGCGCCAGGACGTTATCTAGTGGCGCTTCTTGCGAACCAGCACGGATTTCACTTCTTGAGGCGAGATGAAAGCACCGGCCTATGGAGTCACAAGAACGGCGCAATTGGAAAGGTCGAGAGCTTTCTCTACGACTGGGCCGCTGAGAAGCCAACAGCCATCACCGATACCGTTATGGGCCACATTGCCATGAATCCACGGATGATTGGTTGCTCGATGCAGTTTACCGCGTACCTATCCGTGCCCAATGCAGGGATGCAGGTGCTCGGTTGACCTCGCGCGCCCCAAGCCGAACCAGTGTCCCAGCGACTTCTGCGCAACAACGCGCGTACGCCGTCTCATCGCGTGAGGCCGGAGAAGCGCCTACGGTTCCTGGCCCCACCAAGGGCGCCGCCAGGGCAGACCGAAATACAAAAGCGCGCACTCCCGCGTCTAGCGTAAAAATTTGGCGTTCGTCCGGGCACCCCATAATGCGCGTCGAAGCCCAATGCGTTAACCCCCTCCCTGGAGCGGCGAGCCCCACACAGTCGCACCGACAACCGGAACGACGGCTCAAAAAAATAACAAGCATCTCCAATCTTCCGGAGAACGCTCTAGCGAAAGTGACCGGGCCGGGTTCTACCCCGTTTCCACCTTGAACAGAAATAAGTAAGTATGAAGACGCTTCATGCACTCGCGCTTATTTCCGCGATGTCGGCGGCGTCGTTGATCGCGTACGCACACGGCCATTCTCGCTTCGCCGTGACGGCGGGCCGCGTTGGACAGAATTCCAATGCGGAGGCTCCTTTGATCTCAGCCTCGCTCACCTCCTGACCGCTTGCCAGACGACTCGTTGCTAGTACCGCATGAGTGGGGTCGCGATCACGAAGGGAAAAAGGCGGCCGGGCGGTCGTTTCGCGCCAATAGCGGGTCCGTCCGCACCGATCCCCCGAGGGATACGGGGATATACGAGGAGTGCGGCGCCCGGCCGGGGGACAGTGAGTGACAACGCGACATCCCCAACGCCGCCAGGCAACGCTACACTGCCCTATCGGCGGCACAATTGGCCATAAGGGAGAAGATCGTTGCGCTAATGGGCAAGCCCGTCGCAGTCGCTTTAAGACGGCCGAGTCTTCGCGGACTCCAACGCACCTTCCATGTGCGGAGCGTCTCCGGCGCAACACAGAGCGTTGCTCTCGCAGTACGTCAATCTTATGTGCGGCGTTTTTCGTGTCGTTATGACCCCCTTTGACGTTTAACCGCCCGCATTGCGACAGGGGCGAACGCGAGGGCACCATGAGCGGAATAGTAGCAACGGCGCTCATGAATGGCGGAAGGCTTGCGCAGCCCGGTTAGTAAGCTTGGGCGTGCTCCGTTTGAATACCGGAGTTTGCCGGCTCTCATCACAAGGGAGAAGGAGAAATATTTTCTCTTTTTAAACGACATTTCTATGGCCTGAACCGCCCCGGGGGAATTGCGGAGACTCATGATCGCGATAGGCGGACGTGTCCGATTTTTGTGGGGGGGGGGGAATTGATGTCCTCCCTGCCGTCCGAACGTGAAGCTGGCTACCGAAACAGCTACCGCGCCGGCGTACCAGATATGCGGTTGGCCACTTCAATGGACGTGCACATGTTGGGCTGGTGTCATGGACATCACCTACCTGTGCACCCGGGGATGACTGCATCTGGCGGCGGTTTCGCGCAAGGTGGTCGGTCAGCTGGTGATGAGCTCTACACGGGTGCTCGCTAGCCCTGGGCACGTTGTTGATAGCGTGGATACTCCGCAAGCCCAAGCAGTGGGTTTGCCAACTTTGAGATGCTTTCGTTTTCGCCGAGCGTGCCGCCAGTGCATCGGATGAGCAATGTCTGCGCCACCTTTTGGCGATTCTTTTGAAGCCCGAATGGGAGACCTTGGTAGAGCCGAAGTTAACGTGAGTCACGTTAACTTCGGGCGTTCTCGGAGGTTCCAACTCTTGATCGCGTGCCCGAACTGCTTCTTGCTGTGCTGGTACTGGTCCGTGGTAGAGCGCGCTCAGGCCCATCTGATCACATCAGCGTGGTGACCGCGTGCGATCCACCGTGACATCTTCGGCCCGCAACAGGTCCGAAGGGCGCACTTCCGCGGCAACCATCCTTAAGGCCCCGAAGCCGCGGCTACCGCTCGCCGGTAGCATTCGATGGAGTCCAGGTTTCGTGGCTAGCGAGTGCTGGCGATCGCCACTGAGCCCGCGACTTCGTGGATACCCCGCTGTCGCCTTGGCGTTGGCTCGATGCCGACCGGCTCGGAACGACCAGCTTTCGTGCGCACTATCAACGACGAAAAGGTGAGCGACCCGGCTTAAGAGGTCACGCCCGCCGCACCAATGCTGCGCGCCGTTATCCTTCGCGATGCATCCAGCCTATCGATTGCAGCTGCCGGCTGGGCTTATCAATAGCCTGCTAAACGGCATACGCGGGTTTTGGGCGATTCCGCACGGCGTTAGGGAAAATCCACGGCAACATCAGGAGCGTTCCTCAGCACCACAACGGTGTGCTGACGTGCTT